>CAJWTS010000004.1 GCA_913047795.1 uncultured Verrucomicrobiota bacterium
GGGAAGCCGGTCCCACCCGGAATCAGGTGACCCATGATCACGTTCTCCTTGAAACCGCGCAGAATGTCCACGCGACCGAGCGTTGCAGCATCCGTCAATACGCGCGTGGTATCCTGGAACGACGCGGCCGAGATAAAGCTTTCCGTCTCGAGCGACGCCTTCGTGATACCCAGCAGCGCGGGTGCCGCCTCCGCGGCGCGCTTACCTTCGGCCAGCGCCTGCTCGTTGACTTCGCGAAAACGCCGGCGTTCAATCTGTTCGCCCCACAGAAACTCGGTGTCGCCCGGGTCCGTGATGCGGACTTTACGCAGCATTTGCCGCACAATCGTCTCGATATGCTTGTCGTTGATCTCCACGCCCTGCAGGCGATAGACCTCCTGCACCTCGTTCACCAGGTACTCCTGTAACTCCTGCGGGCCACAGACATCCAGGATCTCCTGAGGTACGACCGGGCCTTCGGTCAATTGCTGGCCCTTCGTCACATGATCGCCCTTGAGCACAACGATGTGTTTACCCATCGGGATCAAGTGCTCTTCGGTATCGCCCGTGACCGTATCGCGGATGATCAGGCAGCGCCGGCCGCGCTGGTTCTCGCCAAACTCCACAATCCCTTCAATTTTGGCAATCTCAGCCGCATCCTTGGGCACACGCGCCTCGAACAATTCCGCCACGCGCGGCAAACCACCGGTGATGTCTCGGGTCTTGGACTCCTTGCGCGGCGTCTTCGCGACGATCGCGCCAGGCTGAACCTTATCGCCCTCTTTTACCATCACGTGTGCGCCCGCGGGGATACTGTAGAACGCCAGAACCTCCTCGGTGGCCTTATCGCGAACAACGACCTGGGGATGAAGGTCCTCCTTGTTCTCCAGGACCACCGTTCCGCGCACGCCGGTCTGCTCATCGATTTCCTTCTTCACCGATACGCCTTCAACGAAGTCCAGGAAACTGATCACGCCCGGCTGTTCGGCAAGAACCGGAACGCTGTACGGGTCCCAGTTCATAAATACCTGGCCCTTCTTCACTCGTCCGCCGTCTTCAACGTCGATCACCGCGCCAATCACGGTTTTGTAGCGCTCGAGCTCACGACCTTCGTCGTCGCAGATGCTAACGGCCCCGTTCTTGTTCAAGACCACGAACCCGACGAGCTCGGCATCCGCCTCTTGGCGCTCGGCAACACGAATATCATGATACTGCAGGATGCCGCCCATCTTGGCCGTGACGTTCGGCTGCTTGAATACCGAACTGGCCGTGCCACCAATATGGAATGTACGCATCGTTAACTGCGTGCCCGGTTCACCGATCGACTGCGCGGCGATGATGCCTGTCGCTGTGCCGATCTCGACCGCCCGCCCGGTCGCAAGGTCGCGTCCATAACAGGATCCGCACAGGCCCTGCCGCGATTCACAGGTCAAGACACTGCGAATGCGAACATGCTCAATGCCCCTCTCGGTGATCTCCCTGCCGATCGTCTCGTCGATCTCCTGACCGGCGCGCACGATGGGCTCCTTGGTAATGGGATCCAGAATGTCATTCAACGCCGTCCGGCCCATGATCTTGGAGTACAGCGAAACGAGTTCTTCGTCGCCTTCCTTGATCGCCCGAACATCAATCCCGTTCAGGGTGTTGCAGTCCTGCTCGACCACAATGACGTCCTGCGCGACATCAACCAGTTTACGCGTCAGGTAACCCGCGTCGGCGGTCTTGAGCGCCGTATCCTCCAGCCCCTTGCGGGCACCGTGTGTGCTGATGAAGTACTCCAGCACGCTGAGTCCCTCGCGGAAGTTTGACGTAATCGGTCGTTCGATGATCTCGCCGGACGGCTTGGCCATCAGTCCGCGCATGCCCGCCAACTGGCGAATCTGCTGCCGGCTACCGCGCGCCTTGGAGTCCATCATGATGTAGACCGGGTTGGCTTCATCGCTACCCTTGTTCTCCTGCAACGCGCGCAGCATGGCGTTCGAGGTCTCTTCGGTCGCGTGGGTCCAGATATCGACAATACGGTTATAGCGTTCACCATCCGTGATCACACCGGTACGGTACTGACGATCCACTTCGCGGACCTGACTCCGCGCCTGCGCAATGATCTCGTCCTTTTCTTCGGGGATCTTCATGTCGACGATACCGATGGAAATACCCGCGAGAGTCGCCATTTCGAAGCCCAACGACTTGAGGCGATCGAGCATTACGACCGTGGCCTCGTGCCCGGACCGCTGATAGCACTCCATGATCATTCCCCCCAGAAAGCTGCCGTCGACCTTCTGGTTCACGAAGCCGAGCTCAACCGGCCAGATCTCGTTGAAGAAGACGCGTCCGACGGTCGTCTCCAGGACGCGCGCGTCCTTGTCACCAAAAGCGGTCTCGACGCCATGGTCCTCATTGCGGATGCGTAGGCGATCGCGAAGCTTCATTGCGCCATCGTCATACGCAAGTCGCACGTCGCGGGCATCGACGAAGAGCGGCAGGTGCTCCCGCTCACCGTCGACCTTACCGGTACGCTTTTGGAACTCCAGCATGCGATCGCGCTGCGCGTAGGACGTCATGTAGTAGATCCCCAGCGCGATATCCTGCGTCGGGGTCATGACCGACTGTCCGCTTGACGGTTTGAAGATATTGTTCGTGGACATCATCAACAGGCGGGATTCGAGCTGGGCTTCGACGGACAGGGGCACGTGCACTGCCATCTGGTCACCGTCAAAATCCGCGTTGTACGCGGTACAAACCAGCGGGTGAACCTGGATCGCTTCGCCCTCGATCAAGATCGGCTCAAAGGACTGCATGCTGAGGCGGTGCAGCGTCGGCGCGCGATTGAGCATAACCGTCTTGCCGCGCGTGACGTCCTCGAGAATGTCCCAGACCTCGTCCGATTGACGCTCGATCAGCTTCTTGGCGCTACGCACCGTGTGCGCGATGCCCAGTTCCTTGAGTCGACGGATGATGAACGGCTCAAAGAGCACGAGGGCCATTTTCTTGGGAAGGCCACATTGATCCAATTTTAGCTCCGGACCGATGACGATCACCGATCGTCCGGAATAGTCGACGCGCTTACCGAGCAGGTTCTGACGGAAACGCCCGCCCTTGCCCTTCAGCATGTCGCTCAAAGACTTGAGTGGCCGGTTGCCGGCGCCGGTCACCGCGCGCCCGTGCCGTCCATTATCGAATACCGCGTCCACGGCCTCCTGCAACATACGCTTTTCGTTACGAATAATAACGTCCGGCGTCTTGAGCTGGAGCAGGTTCTTCAAACGGTTGTTGCGATTGATGACGCGCCGGTAGAGATCGTTCAGGTCCGAGGTGGCGAAGCGTCCGCCCTCCAGCGGGACCAGCGGCCTCAGATCCGGGGGAATCACGGGCAACACGTCCAGGATCATCCATTCCGGCCGCGTTCCACTGGTGCGGAATCCCTCAACAACCTTCATGCGTTTCGAAAGCTTCTTGCGCGTCTGCTTGCTGCGCGTGGCTTCCATCTGCTCTTCGAGATCGACCATCAGGGCATCGAGATCGACGCCAGCCATCACGTCGCGGATGCCCTCGGCTCCCATCTTGGCGACAAAGCCGTCCGGGTAGCTTTCCTGTGCCTCGCGATACTCCATCTCGCCGAGCAATTGCCGCTCCTGCAGAGGTGTATCGCCGGGATCGACGACAATGTAGTCCTCGTAGTAAAGCACGCGTTCCAGCGAACTGGCGGTCGCGTCCATGACCAGCCCGATACGGCTCGGCGTACACTTGAAGAACCAGATGTGCGACACGGGCACGGCCAGCTCAATGTGGCCCATGCGTTCACGACGCACGCGCGACACGGTCACTTCCACGCCACAACGATCGCAAATGACGCCCTTGTGCTTGATGCGCTTATACTTGCCGCAGCTACATTCCCAGTCCCGGCTCGGGCCAAAGATGCGCTCGCAAAACAAACCGCCACGCTCCGGCTTGAAGGTACGATAGTTGATCGTCTCCGGAGTCTTGACTTCGCCGCGACTCCACGCACGTACCGTCTCGGGCGACGCCAGCGAAATACTGACAGAATCAAACGTCTTGGCCGGCGGGCCTTCCTGCGAGGTATGTCCTAGTAACATATGTACCCAGTCTTTCCCTAAAGGTCGTCCGCACGCCGTGTCTTAAATTCCAGACACAGACTGCGTAGTTCATTGATCAACACGTTAAAGGATTCCGGAACCCCGGCCTCCAGATTATTCTCCCCCTTCACAATCGCCTCGTAGATCCGCGTTCGGCCTGCGACATCATCGCTCTTGACCGTCAACAGTTCCTGCAGCGCATACGCGGCTCCATATCCTTCCAGCGCCCAGACTTCCATTTCGCCGAGGCGCTGTCCGCCATACTGTGCCTTACCGCCCAGCGGCTGCTGGGTGACCAACGAGTACGGTCCCACGGCTCGCGCGTGAATCTTGTCGCTAACGAGATGGTGCAATTTCATCATATAGATCTGCCCCACCACAACGCGCTGCTCAAAAGGCTCGCCCGTGCGGCCGTCGTAAAGATCCGTCTTTCCGTCCACCGACTGACCGGCGTCGCTCAGGTGACTCCAGATATCCTTCTCCGAAATACCGTCAAAAACGGGTGTAGCGGCCTTGAATCCAAGAATCTTGCAGGCCATGCCCAGGTGCGTTTCAAGTACCTGGCCCACGTTCATGCGGGACGGCACACCGAGCGGGTTCAAGACAATGTCTACCGGCGACCCATCAGGCAGAAACGGCATGTCTTCCGTCGGCAGAATGCGCGCGATGACACCCTTGTTCCCGTGGCGGCCGGCCATTTTGTCGCCAACGGCCAGCTTCTTCTTGCTCGCCACGTAAACGCGGACCTTCTGGATGATGCCCTGATCGACATCGTCCCCGCTCTCCACGCGGTCAACCGCACGATCATGATCCACATCGAGATCACTGAAGCGCCCCTTATGTTCATCGATGATCTCAGAGATCTTAATCTGAATCGGACTGCTTTCGATTTCGACATGATCGCTGGCCGCGGCCAGCTTGCGCAGTAACGTCTTGGTGATCTTACGATTAGCCGGAATAATAACTTCACCGGCCTGCGCATTCATCACGTCGAGGGGAATCTTCTCGCCGAGCAGGATATTGCTAAGCGCCTCGGTCAGGGTATCGGTCAATTCCTGGCGGCGACCTTTAAAGTCCTCTTCGATCGACTTCTTCTGGCGACGGCGCTCGGCCGGCGTGAGTTTCTCGTCTTGCACGTCCTTATGCGCCATGACGTTGATGTCCATCACCATACCACGCACGCCACTGGGAACAGTCAGTGAGGAATCCCGGACATCGGCGGCCTTCTCGCCGAAGATCGCGCGCAGAAGGCGCTCCTCGGGGGCCAGTTCCGTCTCACTCTTGGGCGTAATCTTACCCACCAGGATATCGCCGGGGCCAACCTCCGCACCGATGCTGATAACGCCGTCATGGTCGAGATTGCGCAGCGCCTCTTCACCCACGTTGGGAATATCCCGCGTAATTTCTTCCGGACCGAGCTTCGTGTCGCGTGCGCCGACCTCGAACTCCTGGATATGCACCGAGGTGAAGACATCTTCGCGAACCAGTCGCTCGCTGATCAGAATGGCATCTTCGAAGTTATATCCGGACCAGGGCATGAAGGCCACGAGCAGGTTCTTACCAAGGGCCAGCTCGCCACCCTGGGTGGCGGGACCATCGGCGAGCACGTCGCCCTTCTTGATGCGATCCCCCTGTCGGATGATCGGACGCTGGTTGACGCAGGTGCCCGAATTCGACCGCATAAATTTACGCAACGGATAACGCTGGCATTTACCCTCGTCGCCGCGTTTCTCCGGCATCTTGCCGTCCTCACTTATGACCACTTCCGTCGCGGAAACGTAGGCCACCTTGCCCGCCTTATCCGCAACGACTGTCACACGTGAATCTCGCGCCAACAGCTCTTCCATACCGGTGCCCACCAGCGGACTCTCGGTGCTCAACAGTGGCACGGCCTGGCGCATCATGTTGGATCCCATCAGCGCGCGGTTCGCGTCGTCGTGCTCGAGGAATGGAATCAACCCGGCGGCAACGCTGATGACCTGCTTCGGCGAGACGTCCATGTATTCGACGCGCTCCCTGGGCAGCTCAAGGAAATCGCCGCGGAATCGCACGGCCACCATTTCGTTCACGAATCGATTGTTCTCGTCGAGCGGCGCATTCGCCTGGGCGATCACGAAACGCTCTTCCTTGTCTGCCGTGAGATATTCGACCTTATCACTCACGCGGTCTTTGGCGATCTTGCGGTAGGGACTCTCGATGAACCCGAAGTCGTTAACGCGGGCGTAGGTCCCCAGGGAGGAGATCAGGCCAATGTTCGGACCTTCCGGCGTTTCAATCGGGCAGATTCGGCCATAGTGACTGCTGTGCACGTCGCGCACTTCAAAGCCGGCCCGCTCACGGCTCAAGCCGCCGGGACCCAGCGCGCTCAGGCGACGCTTGTGGCCGAGTTCGGACAACGGATTGGTCTGATCCATGAACTGGCTGAGCTGGCTGCGCCCGAAGAAGTCCTGCACAACCGCGGATAGCGTTTTGGGGTTGATCAGCTTTTGTGGAGACATTGTGCCGACCGTCGGGTCGAACAGAGTCATACGCTCGCGGATCAGTCGTTCCGTACGGGCAATGCCGACACGGCACTGGCCCTCCAACAACTCACCCACCGTGCGCACGCGACGGCTGCCGAGGTGGTCAATATCATCGACACTGCCTTCGCCGCGACGGATATCCAGCAGATGGCGAATCGAAGCGATAACATCTTCCTTATCCAGAACGCGCAAGCCGGCATCGACAACGTTCTCCAGTCCGAGCTTCTGGTTAATCTTGTAGCGCCCCACGAGGCCAAGGTCATAACGGCGCTGGTCGAAGAAGAGCCGCTTCAAGAGCTGCCGCGCGTTGGACGCCGTCGCGGGATCGCCCGGACGTAGCCGTACATAAATATCCTTCAGCGCGTCATCCGTATTGCGCGATTCGTCAGCGCGTATACTGGTCAGGATGACGCCTTCATCCCAAGACACATCAACGATACTGACGGTTGCGAAGCCGGCCGCCTTGATGCGTCCCAGCGCGCTCTCGGTCACCGGATCGTACCGGCGGGCCAGGACCGTCTGCGAATCGACATCCATGATGTCTTCTTTGAACACGACAAATTCGAGTTCATCGTCCGTAACCTTGCTCTTCAGCTTGAGGGTCTTGATCTTGTAGAACAGGTTCAGGATCTCATCGTCCGTGCCGTATCCCAGTGCGCGCAGGAAGGTGGACGCCAGGAACTTACGGCGCCGACGACGCCGATCCATGTAGATCCAGAGCATGTCCGATGTATCGAACTGAACCTCGATCCAGGATCCGCGGTCCGGAATAATTCGGAATGAGTACAGGGTCGACCCGTTCGCATGGGTCTGCGATTCGAAGCAGATGCCCGGCGAGCGATGCAACTGGCTGACCACAACGCGCTCGGCACCATTCACCACGAACGAGCCGCGCGAGAGCATCAGCGGCATTTCGCCCATGTAAACGGTCTCTTCACGGGTCTCCTCACCATCCTTGAGACGGAACGTGACGTGCAGCGGCGCCGCGAAGGTCGTTCCTTCCCGCAGGCACTCGATCGGATCCAATTTGGGCTCGCTCAACTCGTACTTGACGTAGTCGATCACGTAGCGCCCGTCATAGCTCTCGATCGGGAAGACCTCCTTGAAGACCCGGTGCAGACCGGCCTTCTTACGCTGCGTCGGCGTAGAATCAACCTGCAGAAAATCCCGATAGGAGTTGATCTGGACCTCGATCAGGTCCGGCGGTTCGATGATGTCTTTGAGCTGTCCGTAGTTGACTCTGTCCGTCATTGTCTAGGTCTCGATAGGTGTTGGAATAATTGCGGCGAGCAGTCGGCAGTTCGGTTCTATTTCACTTCCACGGAGGCACCCGCGCCTTCGAGCTTCTGCTTGATCTCGTCCGCCTCTTCCTTTGAGACACCTTCCTTGACCGAGGATGGCGCGCCCTCAACCAGATCCTTCGACTCTTTCAAGCCAAGGCCGGTAATCGTGCGAACCTCTTTGATCACCGCGATCTTCTGCTCGCCGAAGGCAGCGAGAACGACGCTGAACTCGGTCTGCTCTTCAGCCGCACCGCCACCATCACCACCCGCGGGAGCAGCAGCAGCAGCCATCGGGGCAGCAGCCGTCACGCCAAGGCGATCTTCGAGGGCTTTGACAAGCTGGGACAGCTCAAGCACGCTGATCCCTTCAATCCAGTCCACAAACTCGGCCATTTTGCCTTCGAGCTGAGGACCCCCACTACCACCTGCGGCAGTTTCTTCAGCGGCCGCTTCCGTCGTCTCTTGTACTTCTGCATCCGTCATTTTTGCTCTCCTATGACTTTCGTTAACTCTTCTTATCTTGAATCGCCTTTAGAACGTACAGCAGACTGGCCAGCTTCTGGTTCAGTACGCCAACCACACCGGTCATCGGCGCAGCAAGCGTTCCCACCAGCGAAGCCTGCAGCACCTGCTTGGTCGGCATCTTCGCAAGCGCCAGAACATCCGTCGCAGCCAGGTACCGGTCCCCCATCATGCCGCCCAGTGCGCCGTCGCGCTCGCGGTCACTCATAAACTTATCCACCGCCTTGGCGGCACCCGTGATGTCACCGTTCCCCAGGACGACGCCGGTCGGACCATCGATAACCGCCTGGATCTCCGACCAGCCGAACCCATCGGCCACGCGCGTGATACACCAATTCTGGACGACCCTGAACCGGGCGTTGCAGCCGCCGAGTTGATCGCGCAACTCTTTCAACTCGTCCACGCTGAGCCCGCTATAGTTTACAAGAAAGATAAAGGACGCCTCCGAAACCTCGTCGCGGACGGTCCCCTCGATCGCTTCCTTCTCGGGTCGAATTTTCTTCTTTTCGTCGTTCACGTCTAATCTTCGCTTCGATCGACGACATTTATCGTCAATGACACACCCATCGTCGAACTGACCGAACAGCGCTTGACGTAGGTGCCCTTCACCGCTGTTGGCCGACCGGCCAGAACCGCGGCGACCACTACATTTCCGTTTTCACAAAGCTTGCCGGAATCGAACGAGACACGCCCGAAGGGCACCTGCACGTTCCCGTGCTTATCCATGCGGTACTCCACGCGGCCGCCCTTGCTCTGCTGCACCGCGGTGGCCGTGTCATCCGTCACCGTCCCACTCTTGGGATTCGGCATCAATCCACGCGGCCCCAGCACCTTGCCCAGCTTGCGCACTTCCTGCATGGCCTCCGGCGTTGCGATTGCGACATCGAAATCCGTCCAGCCGCCCTTGACCTTCTCAATCAGGTCTTCGTTGCCCACGTGGTCGGCGCCCGCCGAGCGGGCCGCCTCGGCCGCATCCCCGCCGGCAAAAACAACCACGCGCACATTCTTGCCGCTGCCGTGCGGCAGGCTAAGCATACCGCGCACGCCCTGGTCCGATTTGCGTGTGTCGACGCCGAGCCGAAAACTCAGTTCGACCGATTCGTCAAACTTGGCGGCGGAATTTTCCTTAAGAAACTCAACGGCTTCGGCGAGTTCATAAACCCGGTCCTCGACCTTGTCCTTGGCGGCGCGATACTTTTTCCCGTGAGCAGCCATAATCAGTCCACCACCTCGATGCCCATGCTGCGCGCCGTACCCGCGATAATCCGCGATGCCGCGTCCGTATCGCTCGCATTGAGGTCATCCAGTTTCATCTTCACAATTTCATCGATCTGCGCCCGGGTCACGGTGCCGACCTTGTCGCGATTCGGCTCAGCGGAACCCTTGGCCAGACCCGCAGCGCGCTTCAGCAGGGTCGCCGCCGGTGGGCTCTTGGTAATAAAGGTAAAGGACTTGTCCTGGTAGACGGTAATAACGACCGGAATCACAAGGCCCGCGCGATCCTGAGTCTCCGCATTGTACGCCTTGCAAAACTCCATGATATTGACGCCCTGCTGACCGAGTGCCGGCCCGATCGGCGGCGCCGGGTTCGCCTGGCCCGCGGGAATCTGTAACTTAATCGTTCCTGTAATCTTTTTTGCCATAGCCCGCTCGTTCCTTACGCCTGACGCTCAACCTGCCAGTACTCTAGTTCGACCGGCGTCGTACGCCCGAAGATCGCCACGGACACCTTGAGCTTCCCGCGATCGGGGTCCACCTCTTCGACCGCGCCGTTGAAGTTAAGGAATGGTCCATCCGTAATCTTGACCGTGTCGCCGGGCTCGAAGGACACCTTCGGCTTCAATGTATCCTTGCGGTCCTCGATCTGGTTCATCAGCGCTTCGACCTCGTGCGACTGCAGGGGCGCGGGCCGATCGCCTCCGATGAAACCGATGATGCCCGGGGTGTCCCGAATGAAATACCAGGTCTTTTCGTTCATCTCGTTCTCGTCGTTATAAAGCGACATGTTCACCATCACATAGCCCGGGAAATACTTGCGGGTCGAAGTCGACCGTACGCCACCCCTCACCTCGGAGACCTTCTCGGTCGGCACAATGACCTCATCGACATAGGCCGTCATTTCCTCGGCCTCAAGGCGACGCTCGATGCTCTCCTTCGCCTTGTACTCCTGCCCGGTGAGCGTATGCACAACAAACCAATCCTTGCTCATGATCAAAGCCTCGATTCCTGTCCCTAGCTGAGCGCCATCGTCCGCACAAGCGCACGAATCACCTTCAACAAAACCCAGTCACTCAAACCAACGTACGTGCTGAGGATCACTACGAAGACCACAACCGCGATCGTATGAGCGTACAGTTCGTTACGCGTAGGCCACGCCGATTTATACAGTTCGGTGCGGACCTCGCCAACGAACGTGCGCGTGCCGTCGATTGCTTTTGTTACCTTATTCACGAAGCATCATTCCATTATGCAACTGTTGCATTCCACTCCTGCATCTGGCAGGCCAGGAGGGAATCGAACCCCCAACCCCCGGTTTTGGAGACCGGTGCTCTGCCAGTTGAGCTACTGGCCTATGCAAATATGCCCCTGATCGCCCAAGCAACGGCCGGCGGGACCCCTTCTTCGGCCCCGCCAAAATCCGTCTCTACTCAAGAATTTTTACAACCGTACCGGCACCCACCGTGCGGCCGCCCTCACGAATGGCGAAACGCATGGTCTCTTCCATCGCCACCGGCTGGATCAGCGCCACCGTCATACTGACGTTGTCGCCCGGCATCACCATGTCAACGGCATCCGGAAGCGTAATATCGCCCGTCACATCCGTCGTACGGAAATAGAATTGGGGACGATACCCCTTGAAAAACGGCGTATGACGGCCACCCTCGTCCTTACTAAGGATATAGACCTCGGCCTCGAACGTCGTGTGCGGCGTAATCGATCCGGGCGCCGCCAGGCACTGTCCGCGCTCGACGTCGTCCTTCTTCGTACCACGCAGCAGGACACCAACGTTGTCACCCGCGCGTCCCTCGTCCAGCAACTTGCGGAACATCTCCACACCCGTCGCCGTCGTCTTGGTCGTATCGCGCAGCCCGACAATCTCGACCTCGTCGCCAACCGTGACGATGCCACGTTCGACACGACCCGTCACCACCGTCCCGCGACCCTCGATCGAGAACACGTCTTCGATCGGCATCAGGAACGCCTGATCCACGATACGGACGGGCTCCGGAATGTAGCTGTCCAGCGCGTCCAGCAATTCCTGAATGCAACCACAGGCCTCGTCGTCCGCCGTCTCGGCATTCAACGCGCCAAGGGAGTTGCCACGTACCACCGGCACATCATCCCCGGGGAAATCATACTTGGAGAGCAATTCACGAATCTCGAGTTCAACCAGATCAAGCAATTCAGGATCGTCAACGAGGTCACACTTGTTCATGAAGGCGACTACCGCCGGCACACCAACCTGGCGCGCAAGCAGGATGTGTTCACGCGTCTGGGGCATCGGCGCGTCGGGCGCACTGACCACGAGGATCGCGCCGTCCATCTGCGCGGCACCGGTGATCATGTTCTTGATGTAATCCGCGTGTCCCGGACAGTCGACGTGCGCATAGTGACGCAACTCCGAACTGTACTCGACGTGCGCGGTCGAAATCGTAAGGATCTTCGTGGCGTCACGACGTCCCTGCGACTCGGAGGCCTTGGCCACTTCGTCATACGCGATATAGTCGGCCAGACCCTTCAAGGACTGCACCCGCGTGATCGCCGCAGTGAGCGTGGTCTTGCCGTGGTCCACGTGTCCGATCGTTCCGACGTTAACGTGCGGCTTTGTTCGTTGGAATTTCTCTTTAGCCATGTCTTCCTCCTTGCTTCCGAGTTTCGCGCACACGCACAATCCCGGTCGTCTTACGTTCTACTTCTAACTTCTGCTGCGCACTGGAGCCCACGAGCGGGATTGAACCGCTGACCTCATCCTTACCAAGGATGTGCTCTACCAACTGAGCTACATGGGCCAACGTCGAGTCCCAAACCTGTCACCAACGTCTCTATCAAACGCATACTCTAATAAATAAAAAACACCCAGGACGGTCCATCCCCTTGTTGCCGTTTGTATACGGCAAACCGTCCTAGATCAGTCTTGCACTATTCAGTTGTCTGCCTGCTCCGACCGTGCCGAATCAGACCCGATAAAATAACAAATCGGCCAGCGAAAATAACAAATCGGAGTGCGATGTCAAAGGGAAAAACGATAAAAACGGAAAAATATTCCGTGCGAGCCCGGTACCCCCGTTTCCGGCCGCATCTCGGCTCGGTCAACGAACCTGCCGGGCGGATGCCAGGGCGCCAATCTTCTAGGAAACTCGACCTCTCGCCCCTGTGGCGGCGAATGTCAAAGGCCTACAGCATAATGTATTCCAGCCTTGAGGCCAACATCGCAACAGGGGTATAATAAAACGTTTACGGAATTCACAGGGCCGTCGGCCGCCCAAATAACCAGGTGCCTAAAAAATGGGAAATCAAACGCTAGGCCTCTCGCAACAGCAGCGCCTCCAGATGGTGTTGGCGCCGCAACTGCGCCAATCGCTGGAAATGCTTCAACTGCCGGTCATGGAACTGCGAACCATGATTCAGCAGGAGTTGGAACAGAACGCCACACTCGAGGAGATTCCCACGGAGACGGACGTCGTCGAGATCGAACCCGGCAACGGCGAACTCGAAGAACAAAAGGAACTCGACTTTGAAAAGGAGTTCGAAGCCCTTGCACAACTCGACGACGAATGGCGCGACTATTTTTTTCAGGATGATGCGCAGCCCTACCGATCGCGATCCGAACTAAGCGAGAAACATCAGTTCGTCCTCGACTCGTTACCGCAACTCGCCTCACTGCAGGAACACTTGATCGGCCAGCTCCGCCTGGCCGGCCTCTCGGAGGACGATCAGGAAATCGGCGAACTCATCATCGGCAGCATCGATGACGACGGTTACCTGACAACCGACATCGACGACCTGGCCACGGCTGCGGGACTCGACAGCGAACACGTCTCCGACATGCTGGCGCTGATCCAGGACTTTCAACCAACGGGGGTCGGCGCACGGTCACTCAAAGAATGCCTGCACATTCAACTTTCGCGATTGGGACAGGAGCCGTCCGTCACCTGGGACCTCGTTGAGAACCACCTTGGAGATCTCGGCGCCAAGAAATATCAATCCATCGCACGCGCAATGAACATCACGCTGGACGACGTTCGCGATGCGGCACACTTCATCGGCACGCTCGATCCGAAACCGGGGCGCGTCCACTCGACCGAGGTTGCGACATATGTCTATCCCGAGGTCGTTGTGCACCGGGTCGACGGCGAGTACGTCGTGGTCCTGAATGATGACCAGGTCCCGCACGTTCGTATCAGCAATCACTACCGAACCTTGATGAAGGAGAAGGACACGACGTCCGAGGTGAAATCCTATATCAAGGAACGTGTTCGCGCCGGGGCGTTTCTGATCAAGAGCATTCACCAGCGCCAGAAAACGATTCACAAGATCGCGACCGAGATCATCACCGTACAGAAAGAATTCCTGGACCATGGCATCGCGCACCTCAAACCACTCACAATGTCCGAAGTTGCCGACACCGTCGGCGTTCACGAGACAACCGTCAGCCGGGCCGTCTCCGGCAAGTACATGACGACGCCCAAGGGAATCTTCGAGATGAAGTACTTCTTCTCCACCGGCCTCATGACCGCTGACGGCCGCAGCGTCTCAAACCAGACCATCAAGGACATGCTGGCCAAGCTGGTTGCTAACGAAGACCCGACCAAACCGCTATCGGACCAGGAAATCCTTGAGAAACTCAAGGAGGACAGCATCACGATCGCCCGACGCACGATCGCAAAGTACCGCCTGGTCCTGCGTATCCCGCCTTCACATCTGCGCAAAGCGCTGTGATCGGGTCGCGTTTCGCATCAGGCCGTGGCACCATAGCGATTGAGCAGGCCGGTCAGATCGGCGTACGAGATCGGCTTCTGGAGGATCTCGTTGACGCCGAATTTCGAAAACGCATTAACGACGCCGGGTGAAGCACAGGCGCTCGTAAGCACGACCGTCGTGTCATCCGGAACATCGGCGTTTCGCATAAACCATAATCCATCGTGATCCGGCATACGCAGATCCAGCAGGATGAGATCGTAGGCGTCTGAATCCACCGCCGCCGCGCCGCAAACCGCGCTGTCTACGCAATGCGCCTCGCCACCCCAGTGCTTGATCACGCGCTTGAGTGCCTCAAGGACCGCGTGGTCGTCATCTATGACTAGTACCTTTGCATCCATGTCGTCCGTCTCCCACATGCCTCCGGTAATCATTAGCTGTCATTATCCTCCGATCCAATCGTGCCCTTGATTGAGCATCGACCATGCCAAAGCGGCTAAAACAGGCAATAATAGGCCCAATATGACACTTTATTTACATTTGAAGCCGAAAGGACTGGAATTCGGAGTACGCGCAGCATACGCCTTTTCGATTCAGGCTGCCCACGGCCACGATGGGGTATATTCGACCCCGAGGACCACGACAAGTTGACCGCCACGCACGGCAGATTGTCTCTACCCACTAGTACAAATCGTGGCAGATTGAATTCTACGGCCGAGGGAACATGAACAAGCATCCACAAATGATCGCGCGCAAGCTGAAGCCGCTTGTCGATCGTATTCACCAGGCGGACCGGCACACGCGGCTCGGACGCATGCCGCCCGCCGCGGAATCAGCACTGGCACACGCATTGTTCCGCCACGGGGAGGCCGCCGTGCTGCTTATCTGTGATAGTCCACACAGGCTGGATGCGCTGCACCAGGACCTGGTGACCCTCGCCGGCGACGATGCACAGCATCTGCTCTACTATCCTGCATGGGAATCTTTGCCGGATGCGCAGACCCGTCCCAACCACGACATCACCGGCCTGCGGCTCCAGGTCCTGGAGGCGCTGCGCCGACATCCTGTTCGAATCGTGGTGACCTGCGTACAAGCGCTGATGCAGCAGACACTCGATCCGGGCCAACTCGCGTCACTCTCACAACTGGTGAATACGGGGGACTCGTACGACCGCGATCGTTTTGTGGAATCATTGATCGACACCGGCTACACATTCGAATCGGAGGTCATCGTGAAAGGCACGGCGTCCGTTCGCGGCGGCATCATCGACGTCTGGCCAGTGACCGAATCGCATCCGCTACGCCTCGATTTCTTCGGGGCCGAAATCGACTCCATCCGCCGCTTCGAGCCACATACGCAACGATCGATCGAGTCCATCAAGTTCGTTCAACTTCCCCCCGTCACCGAATGGGATCATCTGGACAGTGGTCGCGATTCGACCCTGTTCCACCACCTCGACGGCGAAGCAACCTGCCTCTGGTCCGATAGCCACAACATCAACGAACACGCCCAGCTGTACGAGCAGACAATCGCGGAGTCCACGGCCGGGGCGGCTACGATCGGGTTCGCCGCCCTGCGCGCAATCGTCGCGGGGCGCCGTCTCCTGCGCGACGTCATGACCGGCGAAATTGACGAACGCCACGGTGACGTGCTCACCAGCGATTTCGTGGGCCTGCGCGACGCGTTCTCCCTGCCCGGTGACATGCTGGACCCGGACGCCATGGAGACCGCCCGACGGGACTTCGTGGAGGAACTGGCGGCCCACACAAAAAAGGAGATACACGTCTTTTACGCGTCAACCGCGTCGCGAGACCGCTACGAGAGCACCCTGTTCGCGAATCGCAAAGTGAAACCACATGTCGCAGTCGGTCCGCTCTCGGCCGGATTCTACAGCGAAGCATTGAAGCTGATCATCATCGCCGAGGCGGACCTGATGGGCGGACACAAGGGCGGTCACGAGCGCTACGCACCCCAACCGGGCCGCCAATCCGACGTCATCGGATCACGCATCGACGAGGCCACGCAGCTCGAACCCGGCGACCACGTCGTACACGTCGAACACGGCATCGGGCGCTACCTCGGCATGCAGACGATCACGCTCCGCGACATTGAACAGGAGGTGCTGGCCATCGAATACGACGAAGGTGCCAAGCTCTACATTCCAACATCACACGTGCACCTGCTGAGCAAGTACCTCGGCGCCGGCAAGCGCATGGTACGCCTGCATCGACTCGGCGGCGGGCGCTGGAACCGCGAAAAAGCCGCAGCCGAAAAGGCCATCCAGGACATGGCGGCGCAACTCCTTGAGACCCAGGCGATCCGGCAGACGTTGTCCGGGTTTGCGTTTCCACCCGACCACGCCTGGCAGCATGCGTTCGAAGCGGCCTTCCCCTACCGTGCCACACGTGATCAGAACCGCAGCATTGGCGAAGTCAAACAGGACATGGAAGACCCGCGCCCGATGGACCGGCTGATCTTCGGTGATGCAGGCTACGGCAAGACGGAGGTCGCTATGCGCGCGGCATTCAAGTGCGTCATGGCCGGCAAGCAGGTTGCCGTCCTGGTCCCCACGACCGTCCTCGCACAGCAGCATCTTGCGACCTTCCGAGAACGCATGGCAGCCTACCCGGTACGCATCGAGGGCCTCAGTCGATTTCAAACAACGTCGGAACGCACCGAGATTATCGCAGACCTGAAGGAAGGGCTCGTCGACATCGTGGTGGGCACCCACGCCCTTCTACAACCGGGGCTGCGCTTCAGCGACCTCGGCTTGCTGATCATCGACGAAGAGCAGCGCTTCGGCGTCAGCCACAAGGAGACGCTCAAGCAATTGCGTCGCATGGTTGACGTCTTGACCATGACTGCCACACCCATCCCGCGCACGATGTACATGGGGCTCACCGGCGCACGCGAAATGAGCAGTATTCAAACCCCGCCCAAGGATCGCCATGGTGTCGAAACGGTCGTGACGCCCGACACAGACGCCCTGGTTCGCGATGCCGTCATGCGCGAAATCAATCGCGAGGGCCAGATCTTCTATCTCTATAATCGCGTCGTCACGATCGAACGCATCCAGCGCAGACTGGCACGCATCGTGCCCGAGGCACGCGTTGCGATCGCGCATGGCCAAATGCCCTCATCGGAACTGGCCCTTGTGATGCGATGTTTTGTCGCGCGTGAGTTCGACGTTCTGCTCTGCACAACCATTATCGAAAGTGGCGTGGACATTCCCAATGCCAATACAATCATCATCGACCGTGCCGATCGCTTCGGCCTGGCGGACCTCTACCAACTCCGGGGCCGGGTTGGACGTTCACAACGCAAAGGATACGCGTTTCTGATGCTGCCACCGCATGGACGGGTGGACCCGACCGCGCGAAAACGCATCGGTGCGATCAAGAGTCATTCCCGGCCCGGGGCCGGATTCCGGCTCGCCCTGCGCGATCTCGAGATACGCGGCGCCGGAAGCCTGCTCGGCTCGGCCCAGAGCGGGCACATCGCCGCCGTCGGATTCAGTCTCTACAACCAGCTCCTTCGACGGACCATCATGCAGATGAAAGGCTTGCCGATGCCGCCCGTCATCGATATCGAGTTCAAGCTCGATTTCCTCAGTTTTTCGCCCGACGCCGGGAATGAAGACGCCCGCGCCGCGATCCCCTTTGCGTATATCGAAGACGAACCCATTCGCCTTGAAGCTTACCGTAAGCTCGCCGAGATTGGGGATCTAGCAAGTGCGGATACGTTGCTTGCGGAATTCCAGGATCGATTCGGTGCACCGCCCCCAACCGTGATGCGCCTGCTGCAACTCGCGCGACTGCGTGTGCATGCGCACGAACAACGCCTGCGATCGGTCGAAACGCGCGACGGCAAACTCATGCTGCGGCGGGACGAGGGATACGTCATGCGCGGCGCGCGCCATCCACGCCTCCGTGCCGGCACGGCGGATACCGCGCTATCCGAAATCATCGGCATCATCGCGGAATTGAGCTAGTCCGAAAATCTCCTGTCAGGAGCCGTGTGCCATGGCTGCAAGGAGGGACCTGTCAGATCAAGGGGCCGATCAATCGCGAGGCGCACCTTTCACGTAGAACGGTTTCCGCAAACTGGAGAGACGCGCGGGATCCGCGTCAACCCGGCCCCCACTCCGCCAACGTTTTTTCGATGAAGTGAATAACCTGTCCGTGGGCTTCTTTCCCGTTTCCGGAGGCCACAATCGGTGTGCCGAAACGAAACCGGAGATCGCGGCCCGGCACAACCGGCCCCAGGTCCTTGACCAGCGCACCGGGTTGCAAAAAGTCCGTCTTCAGCGCTACGGGCACGACATTGACACCGACGCGGCGCGCGAGTTTAACACCCATCGAATTGAACTCCTGCGCACGGAATTCGATGCTCCGCGTCGACTGCGGAAAAATCAACACCGACTTGCCTTCCCGGATACGCTCCGCGCCGACTTTCAGGATTTTTTTCATGTCTTCGCGAGCGTTGGTGCGCGAAACCGAAATGTGACGCATCTCGCGCATCAGTTTTCCGAATATAGGCAAGCGGAACAGCTCATCCTTGGCTACGATTGCGACGCGTGAGCAGGCGCACATCAGAAAGGGGAGCATATACGTGTCGACGGCGGTCATATGATTGCTCACATAGACGGCGGGCCCGCTCAGGCCGGTGATGTTATTTGCGCCATCCACATGCAGCCGTGTCCGGGTCGCCTCGATCGCGGCTGCCACGGGAAAGAGCGCTGCTCCCCATTGTTCCTTGGTCAGCTCGCCGTCTTTCAGTCGACGCAGGGTGCCGGTCACGGCCCGACCAACGGATAGATGCAGCCTGCATCGATAGATGCCAAGTATCCTACAGAGGGCCGACGGGGTCGGCATGCAAGGCGAGTGGTAGGCCCCATGGCGTCGCATCGATTCCCAGATGTCCTCCGGGGTCATCGCGACGCTGGCTTCGTTATCATCCGGCGTCATCAATGGCTTCAATCCAGTCGAGTCACGGCACCGGATATCGGAACACGTAAAATGCTTCGTGTCGGAATCATATTGATCGATCCATATTCTCCATCTGAGACGGTGCGATGAGCGATACACATGGGATCCTCGCCGGCCAGAATACATACCCATCCGTTTTGACTGCGCCAATGTCAAACTTCAACGGAGTCGGAACTGCGTGGTCTCAGAGCCGCGGAATTCCCGTCGTTTCCGGCTGCAACAACATGACGCATGCCGGGATCCGGCTGGACCTGAAGCACCGCACAGGTGTGCGTCGGCGCCTGAACAGGGGTGATCTCGCTGGAGCAGTGGTCAGCGAAATTCGCGAATTTCGCTATTTTTTGCTCGGATAGATGTTGACGGAGCCCTATCTGCGAGTTATTTTCACTGTTTGCCCGAATTAAGGTTTTCAGGTGAAGAGTGGGCCGGTCCCACTCTTTTTTGTTCGGCACAAAGAGCGCTAGATCGAAAAATGAATGCGGAATTAACGACGGTTGTTGAGTATTTGGAGAAGGAACGCGGCATCGAGCGCGAGACCTTGATGGAGGTGCTGGAGGACGCCCTGCTTTCGGCGTCCCGCAAGAGCATTGGACCCGCACGCGAAGTACGTATCGAGATCGATCGTGAAACCTGTGATATCCGCGCCCTGGCAACGGTCAAAGTCGTGGAGAAGGTCAAGTCCAAGCATGACGAAATTTCGCTCCGTGCGGCGCAGGACATCAAAAAAGACGCAAAATTTGGCGACCTCGTGGAAATCGAGGTCACGCCCAAGAATTTCGGTCGAATCGCGGCACAGACGGCGAAGCAAGCCATCATGCAGAATATTCGACGGGTCGAAAAAGACATCATTCAGAACGAGTACAAGGATCGGATTGGTGACGTCGTCAGCGGCTCCGTGCGCTCGTTCGATCGCAGCGATGTCGTGGTTGATCTTGGACGAGCTTCCGCGATCATGCCCACCAAGGAACGTGTACCGACGGAAGAATACCAGATCGGCGATCGCATCCGCGCCTATATCCTGGCTCTTCAGAATTCCGCGGTCGGTCCCGACCTCATTCTATCCCGAAGCCATCCGAATTTCGTGCAGCGCCTATTCGAACTGGAAGTTGCCGAGATCGCAGACGGCGTCGTGGAGATAAAGGGAATCGCGCGCGAAGCGGGGTACCGTACGAAGATCGCCGTGCTGTCGCACGATAGCAAGGTGGATCCCGTGGGCGCCTGCGTCGGCATGCGTGGCATTCGCGTGAAGAATATCGTGCGCGAACTCTCGGGCGAGAAGATCGATATCGTGCGCTGGAGCGATGACGCCAAGACGTACGTCGTCAACGCGCTTTCGCCCGCGAAACTTGTGAAAGTTCTTCTCGAAGAAGAGGACGGTCAGCCGGTCATTCGCGCGATTGCTGATGCCGATCAACTCTCGCTCGCCATCGGAAAACGCGGACAGAATGTGCGCCTCACCGCCAAGCTGCTCGGCATGCGCGTGGACGTGCGCAAGGACGAGAGTGAAGTCAGTTTCGAAGATAAGGTCGCCCAAGCCGTTGCTTCCCTGGCCGCGGTTGGCGATATCGGCGAAGAGAGCGCCCAGAAACTCGTCGGCGCCGGATTCCTGACGGTTGAGGGTATTTTATCCGCTTCGCCGGAAGACATTGCAGAAGCCGCTGAAATAGAACCCTCGATCGCCAACACCATCTATGAAGCAGCGATGGCCTCGCAAAAGGCGTCCGCGGAAGAAGAAACGGCGGTACCGTAGCGCGGCGACACAATGAGAATCTACGAGCTTGCGAAAGAAATCGGGGTCGACAGCAAAGAATTGCTCGGCCAGATCCAAGACTTCGGCGTCGAAGCCAAGAGCCACATGAGCAGCGTCGACGACGTGACCGCTGACCATTTTCGCACGTCCGCGGCATCGGCCGGTGGTACGGCTGTCGCGACGGCCCCTGACAAAGAAGCCCCCGCAATGGCGCCTCAAGCCGTCGTCGTCGAGGCGAAAGAGGAGACACCGGCTCCCGCATCGGAGCAGGCCGCAGATACTGCGCTTGCGGAAGATAAGGACCCCACCGGCGAAACCCAGAAATCGGGTGATGAGGACGCGCCGACCGGTGACGATGGATCGACACTAAGGTTTCAGGGTCCGATCGTGGTCAAAGAGCTCGCCGCCCGCATGAATTTCAAGCCGAACCGCCTGATCGCGGATCTAATGGCGATGAACGTGCTCGCGTCGATCAACGAGCGACTGGACGTCAAGGTCGCTCAAAACATTGCCCGGAAACATGGTTTTTCGCTCGAGTACGAGAAGCGCTCGGCGACCATGAAGCCGATTGTTCGCAAATCGCTCGTGGAGTCGGCTGAGGACGACGATCAACCCGAGGACCTGATCCACCGGCCGCCGATTGTCACATTCCTGGGCCACGTGGATCACGGCAAGACATCGCTACTGGATAAGATTCGCAATTCGTCCGTGGCCTCCGGTGAATCCGGCGGGATTACCCAACACATCGGCGCATCGGTCGTCGAAACGAACGGACAACAGATCACTTTCCTCGATACGCCGGGTCACGAAGCCTTCACGGCTATGCGTGCACGCGGGGCGAACCTGACGGATATCGCGGTGATCATCATCGCCGCGGACGACGGCGTGATGGCCCAGACCGAGGAAGCGATTCAGCACGCCCACGCCGCGGAAGTCACCATCATGATTGCGATCAACAAGATTGACCTGCCGGCCGCCAACATTGACCGCGTCAAGCAGCAGCTCCAGGGCCTCGATCTCGCCCCGGAGGACTGGGGCGGCAGTACGATCTGCGCGGAAGTAAGCGCCATGACCGGCGATGGCGTCGGCCATCTGCTCGATATGATCCTGCTTCAGTCCGAAGTCATGGAATTGACTGCAAACCCGACGCGGCGCGCGCAGGGCTACGTCATCGAAGCCGAACTTCAGCAGGGCACGGGTCCCACTTCTTCCTTGCTCGTCACCAGCGGAACCCTGAACGTGGGCGATGCCGTACTCTGTAAGCCTCACTGGGGTCGCGTACGGGCCCTGACGAACGACAAGGGCGTGAAACTCAAGTCGGCCGGGCCGTCCACCCCCGTCGTCTGCATCGGTCTCTGCGGTGTGCCCGAGGCCGGCTCCGAATTCCAGGTGTATCAGAACGAAAAAGCGGCCCGCGTTGAGGCCGATTCGCACCTGGCCCTGCTCAAACAGGAAAAGCTCGCAGCCCCGAAACGCAGCACTTCGATCGCGGATGTTTTTGAGTCGATGAAAGAAGACGAAAAGCACGTGCTGAAAGTCATCCTGAAAGCCGACACGCAGGGCTCCGTGGAGGCCATTCGCGAATCGCTGTTGAATATCGAGAGCGACAAGATTTCCCTGGACGTAATCCTGAGCGGCACGGGCAACATTACCAAGAACGATATCAATCTCGCCTCGGCCTCGGCCGCCATTGTGGTCGCCTTCCATGTGAGCCAGGAGAACGGTGTCGGCAAAGCCGTCAAGGCCCACGACGTCGAAATCTTCATGCACAGCATCATCTATGAGTTACTTGACCAGGTTCGCGACCTGATGACCGGCATGCTGGATCCGGAACTGCGCGAACGCGTGCTGGGGCATGCCGAGGTGCGACAGGTCTTCCCCATCTCCAAGACCGGGAAAATCGCGGGTTGTTTCGTGACCGACGGTCGGATCTCATCGCGCATGAAAATCCGCGTCAAGCGTGGAGACGATGTTGTATACGAAGGATCCATGGTCCAACTTAAACGTTTTCAGAACGACGCCAGCGAGGTGCGCGAGGGACAGGAGTGCGGTATTCGGCTCGACAACTTCGCGAACTTTGACGAAGGCGATATTCTCGAAGTCTACGAAGTCGACAAGGTGGCCCAGACGCTCTGAGCCCCTTCGATCCGATCCGCATCATGACGATCGACCGCCTGGCACGGGTGAATGAACTTCTCCGCCGAGAGATCAGCGAGCAACTCGCGCGCCTGATGTCCGGCGGCGACGTGAATCCAGCCCGGTTGACGATCACGCGCGTACGGGTCAGCCCGGATCTACGGACGGCGCGCGTGTACGTTTCCGTAATGGACGATGGAGGGGACTGCACAATCGCAATGAACGCCGTTAAGCGACATCGCAAAGAACTGCAGCGCCACGTTGCGCAGGATCTGCACATCAAGTACACCCCGCGACTGGTTTTCGAGCAGGACTCGTCCATTGCCGAAGGCGACGAGGTCTTGCGCATGCTCTCCGAACTGGACACCAACGAGGACCACTCATGACGCGACGACGAGGACCACGGCTGCCACAGGATCTCCGGCCGATGGACATCACGGACGGCATGCTGCTCGTGGACAAGCCGGCGGGGCCGACGTCACACGACGTCGTGGACGAGGTGCGCAATCGCTTCAAGCTGACCAAAGCTGGTCATGGCGGGACCCTGGACCCGCAGGCGACCGGACTGCTTGTCTTACTGATCGGACGCGCCACCAAGCTTTCCAACCTGCTTCTGGAGTCGGACAAGACCTACCACGGCCACCTGCGCCTCGGCGTGACGACCGATTCATACGACGCCCAGGGCGCGATCGTTGAGGAGCGCGACCCTTCGTCGATTACGCGCGACATGATCGAGGCCGAGACGCAGCGCTTTACCGGCGACCTGCAGCAAACGCCGCCCATGGTCTCCGCCGCCAAGAAGAATGGCGTGCCACTCTACAAACTTGCACGCAAGGGCAAGGTCGTTGAACGCAACCCCAAGATGATCCACGTGTACGAGTTCGATCTGCTTGACTTTGACCCGCCGCGGGCCCGCTTTGCCCTGCGGTGCACGAAGGGGACCTACGTGCGATCGTTGTGCCATGACATCGGTCAGAATCTCGGGTGCGGCGCCATTCTCGACGAACTGCGCCGTACGCAGTCCGGCGACCTTCACATCGACGAAGCCATCACCTTCGAGGACCTGATGCAAATCGATGACGACGCACTGCTGGAGCACATTGTTCCGCTGCACAAAATCAACATTCGCGTGCAACGGCCACCCGAATGAAAATTCATGACGACTGGCAGTCCTTCGGGCAGGTGACTGCTCCGTTGTACCTCGCCGTCGGCGTCTTTGACGGCGTGCACCTGGGACATCAACAGGTGATGCACGCCGCCATCGCGGATGCGCGTTCCCACGATGGCGCCGCATGGGTACTGACGTTCGATCGACATCCACTCACGTTGCTACGCCCGGACGTCGCGCCGCCAATCCTCATGTCTGTTGTGCATAAGATGCGCGTCATCGAGCGTACCGGACTCGACGGCTGCCTGGTGACCCCTTTCACGCGCGACTTCGCCGCCCAGGAACCACACACATTTATTGAGAATCTCTGTGCCGCGGCCCCTTCCCTGCGCGCGGTCTATGTGGGGGTCAACTGGCGCTTCGGTAAGGACCGGGCGGGAACGATCGATCGATTGCGCGAATTGGCGTCAAGCGGCGGATTCGAAGCGACAGTCGTGGATCCGGTCTACTGGCACGGCGACTTGATATCGAGTACCCGCATCCGCGACGCGGTGCGACATGGCCATTTGGACGACGTACGGGCCATGCTGAATCGGCCGTTCACCATTTTGGGACGAGTCGTCGCCGGAAACTCAAAGGGCAGGGAACTTGGTTTTCCAACGGCAAACATCGAGCATGGCTGCGAGATCCTGCCGCCGTCGGGCGTTTACGCGGCGCGTGTGGCTCTGGGCGGGAGCGTGTATTCGGGAGTCTTGAACTTGGGCAGTCGCCCCACCCTGAAGGCCCAGCGAACATCGACGCCAATGCTGGAGGTGCATCTTCTCGATTTCACGGGTGATCTCTATGATCGGGAGTTGGAAATCCTGTTCGTTCAGAAAATTCGGGAGGAAAGGCAGTTTTCGGACGCGCAAGAGCTACAACAGCAGATCGCGGCCGACGCCGGCGAAGCCGCCCAGATCCTGAATGCCCGGACGGATGCAAATTTCTTCTAAAAAACCCTTTGCACTGGCGCGCCAGTATCCCTATAGTCCTGCCGCTGTTCGAATTGAACCCGGGACCAAGCGTCACGGACCGAAACGAACTGCGGTAAGAGTAAGTAAGTAAGTAAGTAAGTAAGTAAGCAAGCAAGGTAGGCAAGTAGGAAAGAATGGACCGGGACGCCAAGGACGCTATTAAGCAGGAGTTTCAGCTACACGATAGCGATAGCGGCTCTTCAGATATCCAGATTGCGCTGTTGTCGAAGCGTATCGAGGATCTGACTGGACACTTGAAGTCCCATCGTAAGGACCACAGTTCGCGGCATGGTCTGATCAAGATGGTCAGCCAACGGCGCAAACTTCTCGACTATCTCAAGCGCAAAGATGAGGCGCGCTACAAAGGCTTGATCAAGCGCCTCAAGCTTCGCCACTAAATCGCCGCAATCGGCGTAAACCCTGACGATACCCCTAAATGGGGACCGTTCCCTTCCTGCTCAAAGCAACAAGGAAAAAAATGAAGAACACCACATCCGTAAGCGCCGAAGTCGGCGGCAAGACCATAACCATCGAATCCGGACTACTGGCCAAACAGGCATCCGGATCGGTAACCGTTCAAATTGGCGACACCGTGCTCTTCTCAGCAGCAACGGCTGCCAGCAGCGTCCGCGAAGGTATCGATTACTTTCCGTTGCAGGTTGAGTATCGCGAGAAATTCTACGCCGCGGGACGCTTTCCCGGCGGCTTCTTCAAACGTGAGGCGCGTCCGTCAGAAAAAGAGACCCTGGTCTCGCGTTACACCGACCGACCGATTCGCCCCCTGTTTCCGAAGACTTATCGTAACGAAGTCCAGATCATCAACATGCTGCTATCCGCGGACCGCGTGAACGACTCCGACACGATCAGCATCCTGGCCGCGAGTGCGGCGTTGACCCTGTCCGAACTTCCGTTCAATGGACCCATTGCCGGCGTGCGTGTCGGACGTGTGAACGGCGAATTCATCGTCAATCCCACCCACGAAGAAAAAGCCGAGAGCGACATGGAGCTAATCTATGCCTCCACGCGGGACCTGCCCCTGATGATCGAAGGCGGGGGCTCCCAAATCAGCGAGGAAGACCTGATCGCGGCCATGCGGGTTGCCCACACCGAGTGCGTCAAGCTGATCGATATTCAGCTCGAACTGCGCAGCAAACTTGGCCTTCCGGATAAGGTTGTCGAGGAAGAGGAAGAAGACAATAAACTGATCGACGCCGCCAAGGTGATCTGTGGCGAAACCCTTGCCGAGACACTTCTGATCGCAGGAAAACTCGAGCGCCAGGACAAGGTCACGGCGATCAAGGGTGACCTCAAAACGAAGATGACCGAGCAGTTCCCGGAGATGACCGACGAGGAATTCCGGGCCACGTTCGACGATCTCGAGATCGCACTTGTACGTAGCAACGTACTGGATCACGGCAAGCGAATCGACGGTCGCGCTTTTGACGAGATTCGCCCCCTCTCGGGCGACACCTCGATCCTGCCACGTACACACGGTTCTGCGATTTTCATGCGCGGAGAGACGCAGGCGATCGCCAGCGTCACCTTAGGCACGAGTAAGGATACGCAGAGCATGGACGCCATTACCGGCGGCCCGACCGAGAAATCCTTCCTCCTGCACTATAACTTCCCGCACTACAGCGTCGGTGAAACTGGACGATTAGGCGGCGTGTCCCGCCGTGAAGTCGGGCACGGTGCGCTGGCCGAGAAGTCGCTTGAGGAGATCATGCCGGATGAGTATCCCTACTGCGTGCGCGTTGTATCGGACGTAATGGGATCGAATGGATCGACCTCGATGGCGAGCGTCTGTTCCGGCAGCATGGCCCTGATGGACGCCGGCGTACCAATCAAGGGTGCCGTCGCCGGAATCTCGGTTGGGCTGTATGCCGGTGAGAACGATCGCACCGAACTGGTGATCGATATCCTCGGTGCCGAAGACCATTGCGGCGACATGGACTTCAAAGTCGCAGGCACAAAAGAGGGCATCACCGGATTTCAGGTCGATCTGAAAATCAAAGGTCTTTCATGGGACCTGGTCGAGCGCGCTTTCAAAATGGCGCACAAGGGCCGCCTTGAGATCCTCGAGTTTATGTCCACGGTCGTGGCCAACACGCGCGAAGAACTCTCGCCGTACGCGCCGCGTATTCATGAGCTGAATATCGATCCTGAAAAGATCGGCGAACTCATCGGACCCGGCGGCAAGAACATCCGCCGTATCACCGAGATCACCGGTACGCAGATCGACATCGCAGATGACGGGATCGTCAAGATCTTCAGCGTCGATGCCGAATCGCTCGATATGGCTATTCGCGAAGTCAGTGCCACGACGGCAGAAGCCGAAGTCGGCACGGTCTATGACGGGACGGTCATGGGCATCAAGGACTTCGGCGTCTTCGTCGAAACGATCCCGGGCAAAGATGGCCTGGTCCACATCAGCGAGTTGGCGGACTTCCGCGTGAACACACCCGAGGATGTTTGCCAGATCGGCGATCAGATGTGGGTCAAGTGTATCGGCATCGACGAACGCGGGCGTATCCGTCTAAGCCGTCGCGAGGCGTTGAAGGAACGCGGCGAACAGGACACGATCAAGCCACCGGAGGGCGGTGGCAGGCGCGACGACGGACGTGGTCGTGATGATCGCGGCGACGATCGACGATAACAGGCGAATCGAATCTGGCACGGCGGCTGTCGTTACGTGTGTTTACACCCGTGCGACAGCCGCTTTTTTTAGCTGGATTCAGAGCACGGCAAATGCCGCGCTAGCCGCGGCCAGGATGGCATCAATGTCCTCGTCGGTGTGTGCCGTGCTCAGGAAGAACGCCTCGAAGGCTGACGGCGCAAGATAGATACCCGCTTGCAGCATCGCCGCATGAAAACGAGCGTACCGCCCGGCATCGGAGATCGCCACCTCGGCATAAGACCGCACGGGGCCCGCATTGAAGAACAGGCCTGCCATGGAGCCGACGTGGTGCACGGTGAGCGGGATAGCCGCGGCGGACGCCGACGCAGACAACCCCCCGCACAGACGGTCCATCATGGCGCCCAGGCGCGCGTAGGGCGCCTCCTCTTGCAGAATGCGTAGTGTTGCGGTACCGGCCGCTACGGCCAGCGGATTGCCGGATAATGTGCCGGCCTGGTACACGGGACCGTCCGGCGACATCTGGTCCATCAAGGCGGCCGAAGCACAATAGGCTCCCACCGGCAAGCCGCCACCGATGACTTTTCCAAGCGTCGTGATATCGGGTGCCACCGCATACAGCGCCTGTGCACCACCGAGGGCAACCCGGAAACCCGTAATGACCTCGTCAAAGATGAGCAGGGCCCCATGTTCTTGCGTCATCCTTCGTAAGGATTGTAGAAAGGCCTCCCCGGGAAGGACCACACCCATATTTCCCGCCACGGGCTCCACGATGACGGCCGCAATCGTATCCCCGTTCGACTGGAAGATGGCCTCCACGGAGTCCACATCGTTATAGCTGGCGCTCAGCGTATCCGCTGCCACCGAAGCCGGCACGCCGGGCGAACTGGGCTGACCGAAGGTAGCCGCACCACTGCCAGCCTTGATCAGAAAACTATCGCTGTGACCATGATAGCATCCTTCAAATTTCACGATCCTATCGCGGCCCGTCGCGCCGCGTGCAAGGCGGACGGCGCTCATCGTGGCCTCCGTCCCGGAATTGACCAATCGGACCTTTTCCGCCGTCGGTACGATCGCCACGATTCGTTCCGCCAGTTCGCACTCCCCCGCCGTCGGTGCACCGTAGCTCGTGCCACCTTCAGCCGCGCGCTGCACGGCCGCGACGACGCGCGCTTCCGCATGCCCCAAAATCAGTGGGCCCCAGGAGCAGACACAATCGATGTATTCGCGACCATCCACCGACCGGATACGGCTTCCTTGCGCCGACTCGATGTAGATCGGATCGCCGCCTACGGAATGAAAAGCGCGAACCGGCGAGTTGACGCCGCCGGGAATGACGCGCTGTGCCCGCGCGTGAAGATCAGAACTCGAACCGGAATCGGACGCCGGGGAAATCATGAGCGCTGCGCTTCAGCGAATCGCTTTGCGAAGTACGTAATAATGAGATCCGCGCCCGATCGCGCGATGGCCGTTAAGACCTCGTCCATCGCACGATCAAGGTCCAGCAAACCCTTCTCCGCGGCCGCCATAATCATGGCGTACTCGCCACTGACGTTATAGGCCGCAACGGGCAGGTCGGTCGTTTCGCGTACGCGATGAATGACGTCGAGATACGCCAGCGCGGGCTTCACCATTACAATGTCAGCCCCTTCATCGATATCCAGGGCGACTTCGCGCAGAGCCTCGCGGACATTGCGCGGGTCCATCTGGTAGGCGCGACGATCTCCGAAGCTCGGCGTTGACTCGGCTGCCTCTCGAAACGGCCCATAGAATACCGACGCGTATTTTGCCGCGTAAGACATGATCGGCATCTGGGAGAACCCGCCGTCATCAAGTGCGGCACGAATGGCAGCAACGCGACCGTCCATCATATCCGAAGGAGCGACCATGTCCGCGCCGGCCGCGGCGTGCGAAACGGCGATCTCGGACAAGCGTACCAGCGTCTGGTCGTTGTCGACCTCCTCACCATTCAGAATTCCGCAATGCCCGTGCGAAGTATACTCGCACATGCAAACATCCGTGATAACGACAAGCCCTTCGGTCCGTGCTTTGATCGCGCTTACCGCATCCTGTATGACGCCATGCGCATCGTCCGCGCCGGATCCACTCTCGTCCTTGTCATCAGGGATTCCGAACAGGATCACACCCGGTATACCGAGCGCCTCGATCGCGCCACATTCTTCGGCGGCTACGTCAGCCGACATGCGATCAATGCCGGGCATCGTCGATATCGCGGTGCGCTGCCCTTCCCCTTCGCAGACGAACAGGGGGTAAATCAACTGATCGACGCTCACGCGAGTCTCGCGCAGCATACGGCGCATCGTCTCCGTGCGACGCAAACGGCGCAAGCGTTGTTGGGGAAATGTCATCGTCTCTTTCGTCGCAGCGACGCTCTCAATCTTCGGCGTCCGCTATCGCCCAGGCCTCCATTGCATCTATCAGTCCGCCGGCCGTGTGTCGTTCCGATTCGACAATAGGCTCGATCCCGTGGCGGCGCAAGGTCTTGGACGTCACCGGCCCGATACTGGCAGCGCGAATCTCCTGTTTTCGCTTCGTGAAATCATCTTCACCCAGTATTCTTATGAAATTCTCCACGGTCGACGAACTGGTAAACGTAATGAAGTCCGGTGGCGTATCGAGCACGGTTCGGATCTCCTCGTACGAGGTTTCGGCAGGTGTCGGTTCGTAGATCTTCAGTTCATCCACAACGGCGCCCAGTTCTTCGAGTCGCTCAACGACCACCGCGCGCGCTTTCCCCGATCGGGGCAGTAACACCCGTCGCCCCTGCATATCCTGTGCCGCGAGATCGGCAAGCAGCGATTCGGCAACGAAGTCGGCCGGGCACAGGTCGGGACGGATACCATAGGCGTCCAGGTGACGCGCCGTCGCGGCACCGATCGCGGCAAGGCGCAGACCGGCCAGGGCACGGGCGTCGCGCCCGACGCTCTTCAACAGTTCGAAAAAAATATCTACGGCCGCGGCGGAGGTGAGGATCAAGTCGTCGTAGCGGTCGAGGTTGCGCAACCATTCAAGCTGTTCCCCTGCGACTGGAAGTTTTCGAATCTGGATCGTCGGTATCTCGACGACGTCGGCACCCAGTGCCCGGAGACGTGCGCTCATGCTCTCGGCACGCTCCGCCGCGCGTGTGACCGCGACGCGTTTCCCGAACAGCGGCAACTGTTCGTACCAGGCCAACTCCGGATAAAGCGTCACGACCTCTCCGATGATGAGCAGTCCGGGTGAACCGACACCGGCCTCCGACGATCGCGCGGCGATATCCGCCAGGGTCCCCGTCACCGTACGCTGGCAGGAACTTCCGGCGTTCTCGACCACGGCGGCCGGTGTTGCCGGATCCCGCCCTGCCTCAACAAGCCGTTGCGTAATCTCCGGCATGCTCCGAATACCCATATAGAAGACGACCGTGCCACCCAGGTCCGCCAGGGCTTTCCAATCAACATCCGTACGGCTGCCGTCGGCCGCCGAATGACCGGACACGAAGGTCAAGGACGGGCTGAACCGTCGATCGGTCAAGGGAATGCCGGCATATAGCGATGCTGCGGTGGCCGCGGTGATTCCAGGCACAATCGCGAAGCGCACACCGGCTTCCGCCAGTGCGCTCGCCTCCTCGGCGCCACGACCGAAAATGTACGGATCGCCACCCTTGAGCCGAACAACGAGCGCGCCCTGGTTCGCGCGATCAATCAGCACAGCGTTGATTTCCCCCTGTTCCGCACTGGGGCCCCCCGCTTGTTTGCCCGCGTGTATCATCTCGGCTTCTTGCGGTGCCTCCCGCAGCAACGCGGATGAGACCAGGCTATCGTAGACAACGACGTCCGCGGCGCGCAGGTACTCAAGCGCGGCAACGGTCACCAGCGACGGATCGCCGGGACCGGTTCCCGCGAGCACAACCTTCCCGTCCTTATTTCGCTTCGTCATCGTTCAGCCGCGCAAGGATCGCGGCCCCCCCGTTGGTCATTATCCTTTGCGCAAGTCGGCGGCCGATCGCGTCGCGATCCTGTACATGACCGCTGTCGTGTTCGTGTATTATCGCCTCGCCGTCGGGGGATGCAAGCAGCCCGGTAAGTCGCAGTTGCTCGCCCTCGATCAGGGCCCGGGCGCCGACCGGAATGACACAGCTTCCTCCGAGTTCCGCCAAAAAGATCCGTTCGCACTCGACCGTATGGTGTGACGCAACATCATCGATTTGCGCAACCTTGCCGCGTACGTCATCGCGCGCGGTCAGGCATTCGATTGCCAGCGCCCCCTGAGCCGGCGCAGGAACGAAATGGTCCGGATCGAGCGCGACGACCTGACCCGAGCAATCCACCGCGAGGCGTCGCAGGGCGGCGGCGGCCAGCACCAGGGCATCCACTTCTCCCTCAGCGAGTTTACGCAGGCGAGTGTCGACATTCCCCCTTATGCTTTCGATCGCGAGATCCGGGCGCTGGGCGAGCAATAACGCCCGACGGCGCAGGCTACCGGTCCCCACGCGCGCGCCGGCGGCGAGATCCGGGACATTCATGCCCGTACTAGACACGAGCACGTCATGGACGACCTCACGCTCAGGCACCGCGGCAATTGTGAAATCCGCCGCAAGCCGGGCCGGCAGGTCCTTGGCGCTATGAACGGCGATATCGATCCGATCGTCTATCAATGCTCTTTCAAGCTCGTGAATAAAGACACCCTTGCCCCCGATCGCGTGTAGCGGTTCGCCGCTGCGGATATCCCCCGTGGTCGCGATGATATGCTGTTCGCACCGATTGCCGGTCACAGCTTCCAGCTGCGCAGCAACCATACCGGCTTGTGCGATAGCCAGCGGACTTCCACGCGTTCCCAGTCGAATCGTGTTCATGACAATCAATGATCCGGCTGAGGATGGCGGACTGTCAAGGTGCAAAGATTATGCGGCACTGCGATGGAAGGCTTGATCATCTGAATGTATCTAATAGAGTTAAGCGGTCCCCCACGACTACAGCCCTTGAGCACATGACCCATGAGGATACGAATCCAAATACAGCGCGTCGCGGCGATCGCCCGGCTATCTGCGGTCGATATCGTCCGCCAGCCGGTGTTCCTGCTGTTTGTCGTGACCTGTACGTCGTTGACGACGCTGCTACCGCTCCTGTTGGTTCACCAATTCGGCGAAGAAGGCAAAATGGTTCGCGACAGCGCCCTCGCCTTCCATTTCATCTTCGGACTCGCCGTCACATCATTCGCGGCCGGCACCACGCTCGCACGCGAAGTCGCGCTGGGTACCGCCGCCACGGTCTTGAGCAAGCCGGTCTCGCGCGACGCGTTTTTCCTGGCCAAATTTCTTGGCATCGCCGCCGTCGCAATCGTCTTCTCGATCTGTCAATCCATGGCCACGCATATCAGTCACGTCGTCGCGCTTGCGAGCCGCCACCACCGTTACCTGTTGGCCGCCCCCTTGATCCCCGCGCTCGGGCTATGCGTTGCCGGCCTCATCAATTACACGACACGGCGACCCTTCGTATCGAGCGCATTCCTGTGCACGGCCGGCGCATTGGCAATCGCGTTCGGTGGCCTCGCGTTCGCGCATTCGGCAGCGATGGAATGGCGACTGATTCCGGCCAATGCGTTGATCGCTGCGGCACTGGTTGTTCTCTCCGGAATATTGATTTCGCTTTCGACCCGTCTCCGGATCGTACCTGCTACGGCCATCGGCACCGCTTTACTCTTCGTGGGACTGGTGTCGGATTTCGCCGTCGGTCGGTTTGCCGACTCCTCGATATTCGCGTACCTGCTGTATGTCATGATTCCAAATTGGCAACACTTCTGGGTAACCGATGGCCTCTCCGGCGGCGGCGTGGTGCCCTGGTCCTATGTCGGGCAGGTCGTGGTCTACGCCGCGCTATACCTGGCCGGGACACTAAGCCTCGGAATAATCGCGTTTCGTTTCGCAGATGCAGCCTGAGACCATGCAGAATAAACCAGATGCCGTCATCCGTGCGGAAGGCCTGACCAAGGTCTTTAAGGATTTCTGGGGCCGGCCCAAGGTGCATGCGTTGGACGCCGTCGATTTCGAGGTCCGCCCGGGTGAAATCTTCGGCCTGCTGGGCCCCAACGGTGCGGGTAAGAGCACGGCGATCAAGCTGATGCTTGGCTTGCTCTACCCGACGCGGGGAAAACTGGATGTCCTGGGAAATTCACCGCGCGACGTGCGTACCAAGGAACGTATCGGCTATCTTCCGGAAGAATCGCATCTCTACGATTACCTTACCGCGCGCGAAACGCTCACCTTCTACGCGCGCCTGTTCGACATGGACAATGAGACAGCCAGGACCCGAATTGACGATCTTCTGCAACGGGCCGAGCTCGAGGAAACGGGCCAGCGCGTCGTGGGCGAGTTCTCGAAGGGCATGCGCCGTCGAGTCGGACTCGCGCAGGCATTGGTCAACAATCCCGATCTACTCATCCTCGACGAACCGACCTCGGGCCTCGACCCAATCGGTTGCCGGCAGGTGAAAGATCTACTGACCGAGCTCGCGCGCCAGGGAAAAACGATCCTGCTTTGCTCCCACCTGCTGGCGGACGTGGAGGATATCTGCGACCGAATCGCGATCCTGTATGGTGGCCGCATCTATGCCTACGGATCCATGCAAGGCCTGCTGCAGCAGGTGCACTATTCGCGGGTGACTTTTCCCGAACTGGCGCCTCCCGCCATGAGCAAGGTTCTGGCCCAGATTCGAGAGGCCTGTGGTCAGGAACCGGAAGTCGATCGACCGGCACAAAGCCTGGAACAGTACTTTGTCGACATCGTAAAACAGGCGCAATCCGCGACTGATCGCCTACCGCCGGCCGTCGGCGCAGACGATGATGCTGGAACTTCGTAACATACGCGTCATTGCCGGACTTGCGTGGCGCGACGCGTTACGGTCACGGCTGTTCGTAACCCTGATCCTGCTGACGCTGACGGGGTCGATTGGCCTGCCCCTGATCGTGGAGGGCGACGGCACGATTCCGGGCAAGGTCCATATCCTGCTCTACTATTCACTTTCCTACGCGGTCAGCATTCTTGCGATCGCGGCCATCTGGTGCGGTTGCGCCGCTATCCCGAGGGAGATCGCCAGCCGGCACATCCACCTCTTGCTTTCTAAGCCGGTTCACCCGGCGACCATCTGGTGCGGACACTGGCTGGGCATCAGTTCAATGTGCGTGGTACTGCTGGGGCTCAGCGGTGCGATTGTTTACGCGACACTGCTCTGGACGATCCGTCCCGGCGTAGCGTCGCCCGCGGACCTAGAGCTTCTTGAGCACGAGGTCCTCACCGGTCGACGCGTCATTGGACCACTGGACGAAGACCTGGAGCGCCGGACGCACGAGGAACTGGCCGCACGCCGCGCCACCGGCCAATTGAACGACGCCATTTCCGACGGTGAAGCACTTCGTACGCTGCGGAAACATCTACAACGCCGCCGCTCGACAGTCGGTCCGGGCCAGCAAACGCATTGGTCGTTTCTCGTGCCGGGGCACGCGGAACAACACGAGAACGTCTCACTCAGATTTCAGTTCTCCATCTCACGTCCACGCGGCCAGGCCGTGATCGGCACCTGGCGTCTCGGCTCAACGCCGATCGAACCCGCCCGGGAATATTACCCCAACCTGCCCCAGGAAATCCGCGTGCCAGCCGGCGTATTGACATCACCGGCGGAGATCAGTTTCGAACTCGAAGGGAATCCCGACGATCCATCGATTCTCTTCGATCCGGATACGGGCATCGAGTTACTGATCCGCGAAAGCGGATTCGTGCCCAACTACTTGCGTTCATTACTGGTTGCGGCCTGCCTCCTCGTCGCCCTCACGGCGTTCGGGCTCGCGGCAGGCGGCCTGCTCTCCCTTCCGACCGCCACTTTCGCGACGTTTGCCGTACTCACCGCCTGCCTGCTGGCGCACTACATCGGAACGGACTACTGGGCCACCCCAGAATCCGGCAACAATGCGGGATCGCCACTCATACGCGTATTTGGCCACGTAACCGATTCTATTGTAACGCTCGTGAATCGTCTCACCCGACCAGCCATACAGCAGCCGGGTATGCGTCCCATGGCCGATGGCGAATTGATCAGCTGGGAACAGGTGGCGCACGCGGCATTGAACTACGTCGTTATTTATGGCGGTGCCTTCGCGCTTGCCGGGATATGGCTCTTTCGACGCCGCGAGATTGGCACGGCATCATGAGCAAGGTGCTGACATGACGCGGCGCTCAACAGCGGTCCTGGTTCTGGTGGGTGTGCTGGCCCTCTGGACGTCGGGTGCCATGCACCCGACTCTGATCGAGGCACGTGAACGACACGCCCTGACGGCGAGTGGCGATTCGCTAGAGAACGCGCCGCCACTGCTGGTATTCAGTACCATCGCGCTGGGTGGGTTTCGCGGATTGATCGCGGACATCATGTGGCTGCGCGCATCGCACCTCCAGGAGAAGGGCGCCTATTTCGAACTCGTGCAGTTGGCGGACTTCATCACGAAACTTCAGCCGCGTTTCGCCGAGGTGTGGACCTATCACGCCTGGAACCTGACCTACAACGTCAGCTTCGTGTGCCCGCGCCCCGAAGACCGCTGGCGATGGATCCAGCACGGGATCCGGTTGCTACGTGACGAAGGTGCGATCTATAACCCGAACAACTCCTCGATGTTGCTGGAGATTGCGCGAATCTACCAACACAAGATCGGCCGTGCGTATGACAGTTCGCATCTCTTCTATAAGATACGTCTGGCGGATGAAATGCAGCGGATTCTCGGTCCGTCCATGGAAGAGCAGTTGCGTGCTCTGGAGCAGGCACCGATCCAGGCAAGGCTTCTTAGGGACCACAACCTCGATGCGGACAGAATGCGGCGCCTCACCGTGCGCTACGGGCTCCTGGACTGGCGATCACCGGACACGGTCGCCCTTTATTGGGCCGATCGGGCCGGTGAAATCGCCACGGCGCACGAGCAGAGCTACGCCGGGCGAACGATCCTGCACGCGCTGAACTATATTATGCGTCAGGGTCAGGTTCATTATGATCCGGACACCGAGATCTACGGCCGAGCACCAAACGTGAACGTCATTCCCGGCATTTTGCGCATGCTCGAAGAAAAGGCCCAAAGAGACCGGACTCCCTCCGACTACGCTCTGCTCAAGAGCGTGATGGCAACCGCTATCCTGTCCCTGCACCAGGCCAACGACATATACCAGGCGCGCGAGGTCTACAAACGCCTCAGCGCACTCCTGGCGCCGACCGGGCAACCGGTGACCACATACGAAACCGTACTGGTCCGACAATTCATGCGAACCTCGGACGAGATCCGGCCGGAGGCATTGGAACGGTCGGTCGCGCAGTGCCTCTTTACACGGTTGTTCTGGCATTGCGCGGGCGTGTCGCGCTACGCGGGCGGGTTCGAGAGTCTTGCCAGGGTCCTGCACGCGGAGTACCTCGGCATGCCGGGCCCGGCCGCTATGCCCCGGGCGTCGTTTGAAGAACTAGAGCAGCGCGCGCTGACACGCGCCCGCGCCGAGTTGCCCGCAGCACTCGCCGCGAAGCTCCCCTGACCGGTTTCGGAACCGGCTCAGCGCGCTACCATTTTTTCGATGAGATCCGCCACGGCCTCGGCCGCACCGACGCACTCTCTGCCGGGCTCCGCATCGGCGGCCGTCCCATCCAGGATTCGCCCAAGGCAGTCCGGCAAGGAGTCATTCTCGAGCGCATCCTCCGGCAAGATCTCGACACGTCCGGACCGCGCCATCATGCGTGCGTTCGCGTGCTGATGATCCCGCGCCGCGCACGGGAGCGGGATCAGTATGGAGGGAAGACCGAAGGCCCTGATCTCCGCACAGGTTGACCCCCCGGACCTTGCAACAACGAGATCGCTGGCAGCATAGGCGTTCCATATGTCTTCCATGAACGGTCGCACGTCATGCGGCACATTCGCGGCAGCGTAGGTCTGTCGCACCGCCTCGACATCCGTTTTCCCTGCCAGGTGTATGACTTGCACTGCCCGGCCGCTGCGCGTGAACGCGGCGATGCCGGACGAGACGCGATCGTTCAGCGACGATGCCCCCTGGCTACCCCCAAGCACCAGCACGGTGGTGACATCCGGAGACCAGGCTTCGTTAACGGGCTTCCGGCGCGTACCGGCGCGGCGTGCTGCTGCCGCGGCTTCGATATCGTGCCGGAGCGGAAACCCGGTCAGGACGACGCGCGGATGCCGCAGGTGCGCGCCCGCCTCCTCAAACGCGAGTGCGATGGTATCGGCGAGTCGCGCGAGCGCCTGCACTGCGCGCCCCGGAATCGCATTGCCTTCGTGCAGCACAACGGGGCGCCTGAGCATACGGGCCGCCAGGACCGGACCGACACTGGCGTACCCTCCCATCGCGAGCAAGGCATCGGGCACTGACCCGCGCATGGCCCTGCGACAGGCGAAAGCGGTTCGAACGTAACCCGGGAGGGCAAGCAGTCGACCCATTGCCGAACCGGTGGGCAATCCGCTCGATCGGATCCGGCAAACCTCGCCCGACCACTCCGCAACCAACCGGTCCTCGACCGGGCGACCCGCCAGCCACAGTCGCACCCCGTATCCGCGGGACCGCAGCACCGTCGACACGGCCAGTCCCGGCAGCACATGTCCGCCCGTACCTCCGCATGCAACATCGACTCTCACGCGGCACCCACCACACAGGATTCAATACCAAACATGGGCCCACGGTAGTATTTTATTCGTGCGAGTGCCATGCCGATATGGTATTTGAATGGGACCCACGAGCGATCCATGGACGACCCCCTCATCCCAGGCTTTGAAGTCCTCGGCAAGATTGGCGAAGGAGCGACGGCCACCGTGTGGAAGGCGCGCCAACTCTCTCTTGACCGTCTCGTAGCGATCAAGCTGTTGCGGTCCGAATTTGCGGCCAATCCCGAAGAGATCGAACTGTTTGCCACCGAGGCCCGCCGGGCCGCCGGACTCAAACACCCCAATATTGTGCAGATATACGATGCGTCTGAACTCCACGGATTGCCCTATTTCGTTATGGAATGCGTCGAAGGCTCCTCGATTGCCGAGTCACTCAGACACGGCGAACCGATGGCTGCCGATCATTGCATGACAATTGTTCGCGGTGTCGCACAGGCCTTACAACATGGGTGGCAGCAGACCCGTATCATCCACCGCGACGTCAACCCGGCAAACATTCTTCTCGATCGAGATGGCACCGTGAAGCTTTCGGATCTCGGGCTTGCGATGCAGGTGCAACCCGGCCGCCAGGGGTCGGATCTCATCGAGGGCACGCCGGGCTATATGTCGCCTGAACAGATCGAGGGAAAGTCCGACCTGGGCCCGGGCAGCGACATGTATTCGCTCGGTGCAACGTTGTACCACATGAGCACCGGATCGCCGCCGTTCAGCGGTGCGGCATACGACGACGTCATGCGCTCCCAACTGGTGGACCGCATACCGAATCCGCGGGATCTTAATGCCCGTCTGCCGATCGGCGTCATGCAACTTACGACGCGCCTCATGATGCGATCGCCCGAGGATCGATATGCCGACTGGTCCCGCGCACTGCGCGACATACAGACAGTCTCCAAGCGCAGGCCGTTGATTGCAAGCGTGCCGGACGATGCTTCCAGCTCGATTCGGCCGGCCACCCGCCCCGAACAGGCGCCGCGAGGGATGCCCCTGGGCTCCCGGACAGCGGCGCCGGTCATTTGGGCGCTCGTCCTTGCTTGGTGGGCATGGCTGACATGGGCGCTCGTCGGGCCATCGGCCGAGTATGGTGGCGACGCTCTCGCTTCTCCGAAAGGCGCCGTTACGACACCGCGCAATGTCCCGGTCCACACTGACGACGTCGCGGCAACCGTCGCGAAGTGGCTGGTACGCGGGGATAAAGATCAAGCCAGCGAGACATTACGGCAATTGATTCGAGATTCGACGGACGCTGAAGATCGCCACGTCATGATGGAGATGCAATCGATCGTCGAACAGTTGACGGCGCCGGATGCCATGGTCGCCGGCGCGTTACGGCGGCAGGTCGGAGAAACGATGGTGCTCAGGCATCTTGGTAAATCGCGCCGGCTGAAACTGATTCGCGTCGAGGGCAACAAGGTAACGGCATCGCAGTCCTACCGGCAAGAGGGGGTAGCGATGGAGCGCAACGTATCCTTCGACGTCTCGATCCTCAGTCCCGAAGAACGGGTGCGATGGTTGACGACCCGCTACGGCCCGGCCGAAGCATGCCTGAAGTTTATTCTCCTGCTAAATTCGGCCGATGCAGCGGGTGCGGCGAAGGCGGCCCCGCGGTGTGGTCCGTTTTCGAAATCTTTCCAGGGAATGATGGGCGCCATGCACGACGAGGAAGGATCATGACGAAGCGTGAAGCCGAGAAGCGGGCCCGGACGCTGCACAGCGAACTGGAGCGACATAACCTGCTCTATTACGTCCATGCAACCCCGCGGATCGACGACCGGGCGTACGATAAATTGTATCGCGAGCTCGAAGATCTCGAAGCACAGTATCCCGCCTTGCTGACCCCGGACTCCCCGACCCAAAGGGTTGGCGGCGCGCCGCTCGAGTCGTTCCAGAGCGTGCGCCACGCCGTTCCGATGATGAGCCTGTCGAATACCTACGACACGGAGGAGCTCATAGAATTCCACGAGCGTGTGTGCAAACTCCTTGCGGAAACCCCGTTCAGCTATAGCGTTGAACCCAAGATCGACGGCGTGGCGGTTTCCTGCCGGTACGAGAAGGGAAGCCTGGCCACAGGAAGCACCCGTGGAGACGGAACGACCGGTGATGACATTACACAGAATATTCGAACGATTCGATCCGTACCGCTAAGACTCCACGGCGATAAGCCACCTCCGGTTGTCGAAGTGAGGGGTGAGGTCTATATGAGCAAGGACGGTTTCGCAAAGCTGAATGCTGCACGAACCGGCGCCGGCTCCGAGCCGTTCGCCAACCCGCGCAACGCCACGGCCGGATCCCTCAAACTTCTCGATCCGTCCGCAGTTGCACAGCGGCCCCTTGCGGTCGCCTTCTACGCCGTCGGCGAATGGACGGGCGATCGCCCCCCGACGCACGTGGCCCTTCTCGATCGACTCGCCGGCTTCGGATTCCAGACCTTTGCACAGCGATGGGTCTGCCCCACGATTGAGACCGTGCTTGAGGCTCTTGAAGAGCTTCGCGCCCTGCAGGCCACGCTACCGTATGAGATCGACGGGGGTGTCATCAAGGTCAACGAACGGGACCTGCACGAGCGACTGGGAAGCACCTCCAAGAGTCCGCGCTGGGCCGTGGCCTACAAGTATGCGGCGGAACGCGTCGAGACGACGCTCACGGATATATCGATCCAAGTGGGACGCACCGGCGTGCTGACGCCGGTGGCCGAACTTGAACCGGTTCATGTCTCGGGTACTGTCGTCAGCCGCGCCACGCTGCACAATGCCGAAGAAATCCAACGCAAGGATATCCGCATCGGCGATCGTGTGATCATCGAGAAAGCCGGTGAGATCATTCCGGCCATCGTTGCCGTCCAGAAGGAAGCTCGCAAGGGACGCCGCCTGCAGCGATTCCGGATGCCGGACCGTTGCCCGGTCTGTGCAGAACCTGCCGTACGACAGGAGTCCGAAGTCGCCTTGCGATGCGAGAACCTTCAATGCCAGGCCCAGATCAAGCGTTGGATTGCACATTATGCCGCACGCGGGGCCATGAATATCGACGGCCTGGGCGAGTCCCTGATCGATCAATTAATCGACCGTGACCTGGTCAAGAACCCGGCCGACCTCTACGACCTGACGGCAGCGCATCTTTCCGATTTGGAGCGCATGGCTGCACGATCGGCCGCCAAACTGATTACCGGCATCGAGGCGAGCAAGGAACGTGAGCTCTGGCGGTTGATCTTCGGCATGGGCATCCGCCACGTCGGCGCACGATCGGCACAGGCCCTTGCCAACGCCCTGCTGACGCTCGATGCCATCGCCAATGCCGGCGAGGACGCATTGGAGCGGATACCGGATATCGGGCCGGTCGTCGCCAAAAGCATTCGCGCCTTCTTCGCGGCAGATCACACGATCACGCTGTTAGCGCGGTTGCGGGACGCGGGCGTGAGCCCGCAGAGCCCCGAACCGACGAACGGTGGAAGTCTCGACGGCAAGACGCTCGTCCTTACGGGCAGCATGCAATCCATGACCCGGGATGAAGCCACGCAGGCGATCCAGGGCCGTGGCGGGTCCGTCTCGTCCAGCGTGTCGCGCAAGACCGACTACGTCGTCGCAGGGAGCGATGCTGGAAGTAAGCTCGCCAAGGCTCAGGCACTTGGTATAGACGTTCTGAACGAGAAGTCGTTTATTGAGATCCTGAAAGGATGAACCAGCGCTCGTGAAGAATGAAGAACATGTGCTCGTCGTCGAGCGTCGCCTGTTGGATGAACTCGGCAGTTTCCAGGGACTGCAATTCGACACCGACGGATATATCGCGCAACTTCTCAAGCCGGAAAACTATTCCTTTGTCGCGCGATCGCTCGCCGAAGACGATCCGTCCCTGAAACAGCTGATTCCCTATTTCATCATTCGCCACGATTCAAGCATCTGGTGTTACGTCCGCGGCAAGGCGTCCGGCGAGGAGCGATTGGTGTCAAAGATGTCCATCGGCATTGGCGGTCACATCAACAACGAAGATTTGGATCTCTTTGAGAATATCTACTCCCGCGGCGCCGATCGTGAACTTCACGAGGAGGTCAACGTTCCGGAGGGATCCAGGAACCGGATTGTGGCGCTGCTTAACGACGATTCGAATGACGTGGGTAAGGTGCACCTCGGCGTCGTGCACGTACTCGACTGCCCTTCGGCGGAGGTGTCACGTCGCGAAAGCGCAATCGCCGATGCGGGGTTTCGCACCGTCGAAGAATTGCGCACGATGCGCGACCGCCTTGAGACCTGGTCGCAGATCTGCTTCGATCAACTCGAGGCACTCACAGCGTAGCCCGCGCGCTCAAGACTTGCGGCGATTCGCGCCTCGCCAGGGCCATCGGCCGGGTCGAAGGCAACCCCTGTTACCTGTTCGTAGGCCTGGATATAGCGCCGGGCGGCCTCGACTCGAATCTCGTCACGCAACGGCGGGGGTTCCCCTTCGCCGCGATAACCCTGATCCGCGTACCACTCCCGGATATACTCCTTGTCGATCTTGCGCTGATTCTGGCCGGCATCGAATCGTTCGTCGTAGGTATCGGTGAACCAATAGCGCGATGAGTCCGGCGTGTGCACCTCGTCCGAAACGACAATACGACCGTCCCGACGGCCAAGTTCGTACTTGGTATCCACCAATATCAATCCCTGGCGGGCAGCATGTTCGACTCCCATATCGTATAGCTTGAAGCAGATCGCGGCCGCCTCATCGAAGGTATCCGCGTCGATCAATCCCTCTTCGATCGCCTCCTCGCGGGAGATCGGTCGATCGTGTTTCTCCAGCTTAGTGGTCGGCGTCAGGATTGGCCGCTCGAGTTTCTGATCCTTCTTCAGGCCCTCGGGAAGATCATTGCCGCAAAAATAGCGCACGCCCTGCTCGTAGTTGTACCAAGCGGATGTCTTCGTGACGCCCGTGATATAGCCGCGCACGACGAACTCAACCGGTAGCTGTTCGCATTCCGCAACGACCATCACATTCGGGTCGGGCACGTCCAGCACGTGGTTCGGCACAACCGATTGCGTGTGATCAAACCAAAAGGCTGCCATCTGGTTAAGAACCTGTCCCTTGTAAGGTATGGTTCCAAGGACCACATCAAAGGCCGAGACGCGATCGGTTGTAACGATGACGCGACGGTCGCCGTCCTTGTAACTATCTCGCACCTTGCCCTGTTCCCGTTCACCCAGACCCTCCAGATGCGTTACATCAATTGTCCGGGACAACTCTTCGCGAATCCGTTCCTCTGATACCATCTTTCTCTCCTTGAGCCCCTTGAGCCCCTTGAGGGGACAATCGTTATCCAAACATCAATCCAATCGAACAACATGCGGAACATGGTCCCAGGTATACGTTTCCCGGGCAAACCAATCACGGCAGTAATTCCGGACCTCATCCGCAAAGCGAAAGTCGCGACCGGAATGGCTCCCCACCACGGCTGCGGATGCATGGGCCAGGTTCTTGAGTCCGAGCACACCCCTACCGCCTGAGTCTTGCAGTTCCTCCGCGACGGATACCAAAACATGGCGCAGACTGGCAAACAACGTCAACTCCAGCGCGTCATCCTGACCGATCTCCAACCGGGCCAGGTCGACAATCCAGATTCCGTTACCGCCCGCGACGGCCCAGTCGGAACGCCGGGCCAGGCCCTTTGCGAGCACAAGAAGGCGCCGGGCGAGTTCGCGTTCACCCGTGGCGGACAGCGCGCGCGTGGTCAGCAGGGTCAAGTCCGGCCCCTTGGCTGCAGTTGTAACCTCAGCACAGACGTAGTCCGCAACCCCACTTGCCACGGCCACCAGGTGGTCGCGACGGGAAGCGAGCTCATACGGAAAAAATTTCCTGATCGGCTGGAGCACGGCGTCTCTGACGTCGTCGTGCCGCCGGCTGGACGATGTAGAAAGCTTGAAGATCATGCGCGGTCCAGCAGCCCCTCGATTGCGGTTAAGAATTGGTTCACGTCGCGAAAACGGCGATAGACCGATGCGAACCTGACGTACGCGACCTCGTCCAACTTCTCAAGGCGCTCCATCACCTTCTTGCCTATGATCTCGCTGGATACCTCACGCTCGTACTCGCTCTCGAGTTCATCGATGATGCTATCCACCATCGTTTCGATCGTATCCGAACTGATCGGTCGTTTTTCACAGGCGCGGCCGAGTCCCGCTGTAAGTTTGGTCCGATCGATCTCTTCGTGGCGGCCGTCGCGTTTGATGACGCGCAATTTGGCGCGAATGACTTCTTCGTAGGTTGTGAAGCGGTGCCCGCATTTCTGACACATGCGGCGCCGACGGATGACATCACCGCTCTTCGCCGAGCGACTATCGAGGACCTTGTCCTCAAGGTGGGCACATTTCGGACAGCGCATGATCAGCCAATCACACCGTTAACGGCTGATGCGATATCTTCGCCCTCAGCCGAGGTCAGAAACTTTCGGATCCCCGTGCCCTTATCCGTATAGTCCGGGTGACCGCCATCTCCCACGGTGTCGTCGTAGAGTATGATTGGAATCGACTGGGTATTCGGCATCTTATGCAACAATTCGGATATCGCGTCACCGTTCATGTTCGCCAGGATCTGCTTCACGACAACAATATCCGGCTTCTCGATGATGGCACGTTCAAGCACATCGGGACCGGCAGCCACCGACACCACATCGTAGCCCCGATTGCGCAACGCGCTGGAGATCAGGAGCGCGGCCTGCGCGTCGTCCTCCGCGAGCAGAACGCGGCCGCCGCCGTCGGAGGAGCTACTCCCCGACCCCACCGTCTCGCCACTGCGCAGAAAGATGATGCGCGCCACTTCGGCGAGCAGCACCTGCGGATCACAAGGCTTTGCGACAAAGCCGTCCACTTCGACTTCGGCAAAGAATTCGGCCATGTTGGCACGAGCGGTCAAGACCATCACGGGGTACCGTGGCTTGCCACTGGAGTCGGAGGCCTCTCGCAGAAAACCGACGCCGCCCATACCCGGCATGCTCATATCGAGAATAATCAGGTCCGGCGTCAGGTCCTCGATAACCTTCAGCCCCTGCTCCCCGCTATTAGCGGTCATGACGTCGTACCCGTCATGTATCAGAAAATCGCTCAAGGTAATCAACAGGCTGGTATCGTCGTCGATCAGTAGGATCTGCTTCTTTACGCGGTCTTCCATGTCCCACTTGTCTCCTTCATCCTATTGAAAAAATGCCGCTCGCCCGATAAACGCGCCGTTCACACGTTGCAAGAATTCCGCAGCCACCCAGGGCTTGCTCAACGCCGGAATCTCGAAATTATTCAATATTTCAAATTTCGCTTGATCCACGTGCCCGGCCGACAGTACGACGATCGGTATCTTGCTTGTCGCCTGCTCGGTCTTCATTTTCAGGATAATAGAGCAGCCATCCAGCTTAGGCAATACCAGGTCCAATACAACAAGATCCGGTTTATTGAATATAACCTTTTCGAGGCCCTCCTCGCCATCGGAGGCCGTGATGACGCAATAGCCATGCTGTTCGAGTTGTGCCACGATCGTGGCCTGCGTGGTCGCGTCATCCTCCACAACAAGCACGGTCGGCGGAGACGAGATAGGCAGCCCGAAAGCGACCAGGGTGCCACCCTCCGCGTTCGGCGGAGGACTCACGATTTCCAGATAACCGCCGTGCAGATCGATGATCTCTTTCGAGATCGGCAGCCCGAGCCCCGAACCGCTTACGTGTTCGCCGACGCGGTAGTACATTTCCGTCACGTGATCGATCGACTCCGGAGGAATACCCAGGCCGTTGTCCTGCACCTCGACGCGGGCGAACCCTTCGCGCGTTGGGTCATCCTTGACCCGCACGTCGATCGAACCGCCATCCAACGTATACTTGACGGCGTTACCAATAATGTTCACCACCACGCGCTCCATCTTCGTGGGGTCGCAATCCGCAAACCATGCGTCGCGACCGGTCTCCACCGTAAGCGTCTGCGTCTTTGCATCGACCTGGACCTGCAACGATGCGGCACCGTTCGATACGAGACCCGCTAGCGGAATATGCGTTTTGGACAGCACAAGCGAATTGTCCTCAATTCTGCGCAGATCCAGAATATCGTTTACGGATCCCCACAGGCGCCGGCAGTCACCGTCGAGTAATTCAAGATGGGTCCGAACGCGATCGGATATATCGCCGGCAACCCCCTTCAAGACGTTCGTGATCGCGTAAAGCATTGACGTCAACGGCGTGCGCAGTTCGTGAGAGACGTTGTATACGAACTGCGACTTCGCCTTGTCGTGCTCCTTGAGTTGCTCGTATGCGTCTTCCAAGGCAACGAGCGCCTGCCGACGAACCGTGATGTCGCGAATCGTGAAACAAAGTTGATCGTTTTCCGAGAGGTCAATTCGGCCGACGCCGATTTCTGCGGGAAAAACTGACCCGTCGCGGCGCACGCAATCAGCTTCGATGACCATGTTCTGACGCGTCGCAAGTTGATCGTTGACGCGCTCCATCAACAACCGGTCCGCCCCGGAAATAAACTCAAGGATGGGCCGCGTTACGAGATCACCGCGCGAAACCTGGAAGAGTTCCTCGACGCGCCGATTGCAACGGGAGATAACGCCTTCCCGGTTAGCGATGACAAGTCCGTCGAAAAGCCCCTCGAGAAGATTGGTGTACTGGGCATCGCCAGCAATCGTCGATTCCGGGCGCGAACCGTCATAAGCCGCATCGGATGGCGGTGCAATAACGGTTGTTGCCGGTCGTACCTGGAGCCGTTTTGTTTTTGCGCTATCGGCCTTCATGAGGCATTTCGTTCGCGTTGCATGGGTCCCTATCTTCTATAGTTTTGTCAGAAGTTCGTCAATCGCAAGGGTCTTTCGAAACTGAACATATTCCGTGTGACGCAAACCTGAAACCTGTATAACGGCTGAGTGGGTATCTGGGAAAGCGAGATTGAACGGGTTCTGCAGGCGGCCCTCGGTACGCCGGAGACAATGGTCGAGACGGTCGTGCTGACCGTCCTCATGTCTCTGACGGGTCTTGTCGTATTGCTGAATACCGGCAACAAAACCGGCCTCACCAATATGAGCATCCCCCGAGCCGTGATCTCTCTCGTTATCCTCGTCGGGCTGGCACTTGTCGTAGCGGTGGCACTGCGGCTATACGCTGTTGATAAGCTGCCCCGCGAACGACAGGGCTGGTCGATCATCGCCATTGTCGGAGCGACCTATCTGATCGCCATGATTCCGATTCTTTGTAGGCTGTATCGAGCAAATTACATCGCTGTGCTGATACCGGTCTCGGTCAGCGTGCTCGCGATGCTCGGTGCGCTGATGATCACACGTGCGGCGTTCGACGGGATCCGCGCGGGTGGGCTCGGATTCGGAAAGGTCAGGGATCGCGCCCATACACACGACGGGGTTCTCAACCGGTAGCTTTCTGCACCTTGGTGGACCGGTTGACAATCGCGGCAGATCCGGTAGCCTTCTCTTCACGACTGCGGGCGGTTAGCTCAGTGGAAGAGCGCTTGCCTTACAAGCAAGATGTCGACAGTTCAAATCTGTCACCGCCCATTCGACTCCAGTGCTATACCCACACGCGTAGAGCCTGTGGCCAGGAGATTTCACTCCCGGATAGTTAAGAGGCGTAGATAATGGAACAGCAGATTATTGGCATTCTGGGCTCCGGCAAGGGGTCGAACATGGCGTCGATCGCCGAGGCGATCGACGGCGGTCGATTGAACGCGCGCATCGGGTGTGTCATATCTGATGTCGAAGGTGCCGGCATTCTCGATCGCGCCGAGCAATTGAATATTCCCGCGTTCTTCATTAGCGGCGATCCGTATCGGACGAAACTCGACGGCGACGCAGAACAGCGATACCTCGCCGTTTTGCGAGAGCACGGGGTCCAACTTGTGGCGTTGGCTGGTTTTATGCGGATCCTCAAGAAGGGTCTTCTGGATGCCTACCCAGATCGAATCATCAATATCCACCCTTCCCTTCTTCCGGCCTTCCCGGGTCTCGCGGCCTGGGAACAGGCTCTGGATGACGGGGCAAAGGTCACCGGCTGCACGGTGCATTTCGTCGACACGGGCACGGACACGGGCCGGGTGATCCTCCAGAAGGTCGTGCATGTCGCGGACGACGATACCCCCGGGAGCCTACATGCCCGTATTCAGGAACAGGAACACCTGGCCTATCCAGAGGCGTTAGGCACGATCATTCAGAAATAGGCCCATTGCGGCAGGTTGGCGATCCGTCGCGAATATTGGGGTGGACTCTCTGGGCTGTATTCCCTAATATTCCCAGCTTTTGTTGATCGACCCCTTAGAAAATACATCCCGACATGAATAAGCTCATACTAGGACTTCCCAAGGGCAGCCTGCAGGAGACGACCTTCCATCTCATGGCCAAGGCCGGCTTCCCGGTGACGTCCAGTGCGCGGTCATATATGCCGCGCACCGACGATCCGGAACTTGAGATTCGGCTGATCCGCGCGCAGGAGATCAGCCGATACGTCGAACTGGGCATGCTGGATGCCGGCATGACGGGCTACGACTGGATTGTAGAAAACGGTTCTGATGTCGAGTTCGTCTCCGAACTGGTCTACGCCAAACAGGGCATGCGGCCCGTACGCTGGGTGGTCGCCGTGCCAGAAGACTCCTCGATCCAGGGCGTTGCCGATCTTGCGGGCAAGCGAATCGCGACGGAGGCTGTTGGCCTCACGAATACCTACCTGCAAAAGCACGGGGTTACGGCTGACGTGGAATTCTCCTGGGGCGCGACGGAGGTCAAGGCACCCGAGCTCGTCGACGCCATTGTGGAGTTGACGGAAACGGGTTCGTCCCTACGAGCGAATAATCTTCGCATAGTGGACACCATCCTCGAATCAACAACGCGACTGATCGCCAACAAGGACGCATGGTCTGGGGATCAGTGGAAACGTGCGAAAATAGAACGTCTCGCACTCCTTCTGGAAGGCGCCCTGGCAGCGGAGAAGAAAGTTCTCGTGAAATTGAATGCGCCGGAAGGTCGGGCTGACGTGATCGCGGGCATTCTCCCCTCCCTGCAGGCCCCCACCGTAAATCAATTGAATACCGAAGGATGGGTGGCGATCGAATCCGTTGTCGACGAGAGTGTCATCCGTGAGATCGTGATGGAACTGAAAGAGGCCGGCGCGACCGGCATCATCGAATTACCGTTAAATAAGATCATTCCGTAACAGGCGGATTCCTGCTGGTGCCGCCGTTGGCGGTACCCTATAATAACAGTCCTAAGGAGAGCACGTGGGCTCCATTAAGAAAAAGCGACGCAAGAAAATGTCGAAGCATAAGTGCCGAAAGCGCTCGCGAAGCAATCGGCACAAAAACAAGTAAGGCGAGGTCGTCTAGATGAGATTTGTGCGGCTCAGCATCTGCACGGTCATACTCATGGCCGGATGCCGCACCCATCTGGATCACGCCCGTTCCGGGCCGGACTCTGCCCTTACTCCGCTTGTTTCCGATTTCGCAGAAGCGCTCGCGTATTACAGTCAGGGCGTCATAAGTGAGAAGGCGCACCCCCGTCTCCGCTCACGTGCGCTGGACGCCTACCAGCGAACCATCGATCGCGACCCGTCGACGTATGCGAACTATTCGCGCGTGGCCGATCTCTACATGCAACTCGGAGATGCGAACCAGGCCATCGAGGTCATGCGGGAGGCCTGCCGGCGCGCCCCGGACTCGTATGCTGCGCGGATGAAACTCGGGTGGCATTTCCAGGTTGCGGAGCGCTTCGAGGATGCGGCGAAAGTTTATCGCGATACGCTCGGCATCTCGAATCAAGTCGGCATGGCCTACGCTCGGTTGGCTTATGTGCACTTGCAACTGGACCAGCCGATCGAATCGAAACGAGTCCTCGACGACGGACTGAATCGCGCGGCGGATACGAAAGTCCTTATTGACACGTATACATTAGTCGCGTCCGAGCTGCAGTCGCGGGATCGCTTTCGTGAAGCGGCCGTCTGCTTTCAACGCGTGCACGACCTGCGGCCGGACGATCTTTCCATCAGCGAGAACCTGATCGGCTGTTACGTCGGTGCGGGCGACACCAACCAGGCCGTTTCGGTCGTCGACGAAATCGCAAAGATCGAAGACGGCCGTCCCACGAACTACAACTTCGAGCTGGGTCGGATCTACGAATCGCTGCATCGACTCGACAAGGCCAGTCGATTTTATCAATTGGCTATGGACGAGAATCCTGAAGCCGTCACGCCTCTCTTTCGCCTTGCCTCCGTGCACATCGAGAACAACGAGAATGCCGCCGCCCTGGCGATTCTCAAGGACCTGATCCTGCGACTGCCGGAGAACGCGATGCTGTGGACGCTCAAGGGCGAAATCCATGAGCGCATTGGCGCAATCGACGAAGCGAAGGCGCATTACCAACAGGCGACCGATCTGCCGCTAAGCAGCAGCCTGCCATTTATACGGCTGGCCATTCTGCAATTGCAGCGCGATGGCGTCGAGATAGCGATCCAGACGCTGATTCGCGGCACGGCCGATTTCGGCGAAGACACGACCCTACAGACCATCCGAGGGTGGGTCTACTACGTCAGTTCACAATACGTGGAGGCGCTGGCCGCGTTCGAAGAGGTCGAAGCAATCGCCGCCAGGCAGCACATGGAGCCGGGCGCACTGCACGACATGTACCATTACTGGTATGCCGCCACATGCGAACGAAACGGACTCTACGACCGCGCAGAGAAATTGTTTCGTGTCTGTATCAAGCGCGACCCGACCGATCACCCGCCGCTCAACTACCTGGCGTACATGTGGGCCGAGCAGGGCACACATCTCGACGAGGCGCTCGACTTCGTCACGCGCGCCACGGCCGCGGATCCGGAGAACGGCGCCTATATCGACACGCTCGCGTGGCTCTATTACAAACTGGGCAAGTACGAACAGGCGCTCAAACATATCAAACATGCGCGTACATTGATTCCCGATGATCCTGTTATTACGGACCATCTTGGAGACGTGCACTTCGCCCTCGACCACAAGGATGCCGCCGTGCGCTACTGGAAAGAGAGTTACAGGCTAGACTCCGGCGACAAGAAAGTCGCTGATAAGCTCACCCGGCAAGGCGTTGATCTCGAGCTTCTGAAGCGAGACATCGAAGCGCTCGGACACGAGAAGGCCGGTTCGGCCACCAAGGACTGAGCAACCCGCTTGGCCAGCATTCACCAATTAACCGCAGGGTTCGCGAAGGGCGACGCGATAAGCAACCAGGTGCTTGCGATGCGCCGCATCTTTCGCTCCTGGGGCTGCGCATCCGACATCTTCAGCGAACGCGGGCGAATCCTTCCGGAACTGCGCGGCGACGCCTATGACGCGTCCGAGGCAGGCGAGCGAATCGATGCCGCAGACATTGCAATCCTGCATCTGTCCATCGGGTCGCCGGTCAACGAGATCTTTTCGAACCTGCCGTGCAAAAAGGTGATCTACTACCACAATATTACACCGCCGCGGTTCTTTGAACACGTACAGAATCGAACCGCCGAGATGTTGCGTCGCGGCCGGGACCAGGCCCGCGCGCTGAGCGGAGTCGCCGACGTTAACGCCGCCGTCAGCGCGTTTAACGCACGCGAACTCGTCGAAATGGGTTACGACTCCCCGTCGGTGGTGCCGCTCGTTCTCGACCTGAACCTCGTGAAAGCCGTTAACCGGAACGTACGACGACCGGGAAGTCCGGTCACCGTGCTTTCGGTCGGGCGCTGCGCACCTAACAAACGCATCGAGCACAGCCTGCTTGCCTTTGCGTATCTACAGCGATATGTTCAGCCCAATTCTCGCTTCGTTCACGTCGGCTCGTACGCCGGAACGGAAGCCTACTACCATGTCTTGCGTTCGATGATCCGTTCCCTGGAGCTCGAGAACGTTCAGTTCACGGGGTCGGTAAGCCAGGACGAACTGAACGAGCAATACGGCGCGGCGACGATTTTCCTTTGCATGAGCGAGCATGAAGGGTTTTGCATTCCCGTGCTCGAGAGCATGGTTCACGATGTACCGGTTATTGCCTACGCGGCGGGCGCCATACCGGACACAATGGATACGGCAGGCGTTCTCGTGATCGAAAAAGAATATGAAACCCTCGCCGAGTTGATCAATCGTGTCGCGGACGACGAGACGGTTCGGTCGGCAATCCTTGCGTCCCAACGCCAGCGCATCGCGCGCTATCAGGCGACCGATGTGGACGCCCTGTTGCGCGACCTTCTGAAGGAGCTGATGTGAGAACGCTATCCGACATCGGCGAGAAGGAGGCGGTGCGACGATTCACAATGCAACTCAAACAACGCGGCGACGTGATTGCCGGTCCCGGCGACGATTGCGCCATTGTCCGGTCGCCCAACGACTCGGTGAACGACTGGCTCTACACCTCCGATGCGGTGATTGAGGGTCGCCACTTCGGAGCGGATACCGCTATGAACGAAGTGGGGCACAAGGCACTCGGCCGGGTGCTGAGCGACATCGCGGCAATGGGCGGCGAGCCGGACTGGTGCCTGATCGATCTGGTTGCGACCGGCGAAGAGACCGTCGAGGACATGGACGCGCTCTACCGCGCTATTGCGGACCGCGCCGACGAGGCTGGACTTAGCGTCGTGGGCGGGGATCTTGCGCGCGGGCCTTGTCTGGAACTTCACGTGTTCGCGGCAGGACATCTTCCGCAGGGCACCGCCATCATGCGATCCGGCGCACAACCGGGCGACATCCTATACGTCAGCGGCACACTTGGCGGAAGTATACGCGGCAAACATCTGACGTTCGAGCCCCGCTTGCGGGAAGGACAATGGTTGCGCGAACGCGCGTGGGCAACGGCCATGATCGACGTGACAGACGGCCTCTACAGTGATCTCTGCCAGCTCTCCGAGATGAGCGGGGTCGGGGCCGACATCGCAGCAGGCGCGATCCCGATTTCGGCGGCCGCCACAGAGGCTCCCACCACACCCCTGCAGGCCGCGCTCTGCGATGGCGAAGACTACGAACTACTGTTCACGGTGCCGCCGGGCAAGCAGTCCGAATTTGAGACGAGTTGGAAATCGACCTTTGAGCTCACAGCTACTCCAATTGGAAAGATTACAGATATTGGCAACGGCATTTGTGTGGTCGATCAGAATGGAGATTCCATCATCCTCGACAACCAGGGCTATGACCATTTCGCGGGAAATCGTAACGGACAGCCCTGACGCGACCCGCGATCTGGCCGCCGGCCTCGCGGCGGGCCTGAGCGGCGGCGATGTCATCGCGTTGCAGGGCAACCTCGGAAGCGGCAAAACCTGCTTTGCGCAGGGTCTTGCCGCCGCCCTGGGCATTCGCGTGCCGATCACGAGTCCGACTTATACGATCATTAACGAATACAACGCTTGCCCGCGCTTTTTCCACATTGATCTGTATCGTCTGCAAAACGAAGATGAGGCATGCCTCGCCGGCGTTGCCGAATGTCTGGCCGCGGGCGGCATCGCGGTCGTGGAATGGGCCGATCGCGCAAGTGGTCTCTTCCCGGACACAACGATTGCGTGCCATTTTCGAGTGGGAGAAGGCGATGAACGTCGAATCACGATCACCGTCCCTGCGTCGCACGGGTTTGATCCAGGTACGCTTTGACTCGAGTACGGCGAGAGCATATAATCGCCGTACTCGATGGCTGATAAACCCAAGCTCAAAAAAGAACTGAACCTGATAAGTGTGTACGCGCTGGCGACCGGCGCGACGCTGAGTTCAGGGTTCTTCCTGCTCCCGGGCCTTGCTTATGAATCGGCAGGACCGGCGATGATCCTCAGCTATCTCATCGCCGCGATTCCGCTCATCCCCGCGACTTTCAGCATCGTCGAACTCGGTTCCGCGATGCCCCGCGCGGGGGGCGCGTATTACTTCCTCGACCGGACGATGGGGCCGCTCGTTGGCACGGTCGGAGGGCTCGGCACCTGGTTTACCCTAACCCTCAAGACTGCCTTCGCCCTGATCGGCATGGGCGCGTACCTGCAATACTACCTGCCGGAGGTTCCGGGCGTACCCGCTGATCGCCTTGTCGTCTTCATCGCAGCGGGACTGGCCATTGCATTCGCGCTTTTCAATCTACGCGGAACGAAGCGCGCAGGATCCCTCCAGGTCTGGCTTGTCGCGGGCCTCATTTTGATTGTACTGGTATTCATCGGCGGCGGCGTGCCCCGAATCGACCCCAACCACTTCCGTCCATTCTTTTCGCACGGCGGCGGTTCCATGGTCGCCACGGCGGGACTGGTCTACATCAGTTATGTTGGTGTCACAAACGTCGCCAGCATCTCCGAGGAGATCAAGAACCCCGAGCGCAACCTCCCGCTGGGCGTCTTCCTGGCCGTCGGAACGGCAATCATTGTATACGGATTAGGTACCACGGTAATAGTCGGTGTTCTGCACGGCGAGGAACTGGCGGGCAATCTCCGACCCATTGCGCGTGCAGCCGAACAGATCTTCGAGGGCTGGGGCGGTGGATTGCTCACCGTTGCGGCCTGCCTCGCGTTCTTCGCCGTCGCGAACGCAGGCATTCTCAGTGCCTCGCGATACCCACTCGCCATGAGCAGGGATCATCTCGTGCCACGCGTCTTCCGCTCGCTCAACAGTCACCACGTACCCGTCAATGGTGTTCTCGCGACACTCGGACTTATGCTGTTCATTATCTTTGTCTTCGACGTGGAGAAAATCGCAAAACTTGCCAGTGCGTTTCAACTGCTCCTGTTCGGCTTCCTCTGCCTCGCCGTGATCTTCATGCGGGAAAGCGGATTGCACTCGTACGACCCGGGGTATCGCTCGCCGTTTTATCCCTGGATGCAACTTGTCGGTATCGCAGCACCGATATGGTTGATCGCCAATATGGGCGCCGTCACCCAGGCTTTCGCCGCCGGACTGATCGTGATCGGTGTCGCGTGGTACCTCCTCTACGCCCGTCGGCGCGTGTCGAGAGTCGGCGCCATTTTCCATGTTTTTGAACGTCTCGGCCGACGACGCCAGGCGGACCTGGATCGTGAGCTTCGCGATATCATGAAAGAAAAGGGCGCGCGGCAACATGACCCGTTTGATGACGTGATCATTCACGCCGACATTCTGAACTTTGACGACGACACAACGTTCGAGCAGATCACGACGGCGGCGGCGGCCATATTGGCAGACCGCGTCGATATTCCCGCCGACGATCTCTCCAACGGCTTTCTACAAGGCACGCGCATCGGTGCAACACCGGTGGCGCACGGTGCGGCTCTGCCTCATCTCCGGCTGCACGATATCAAGCAGCCTTACATGGTCATCGTGCGATCGAAGCCGGGTGTCCGGATTGACGTGGAAAGCCCACTGATAGATGATCCCGGTCCGCAATCGCGCGTGCATGCGCTATTCTATCTTGTTAGCCCGGAACACGATGCATCGCTCCACCTGCGTATTCTCGCTCAACTCGCGCGCCATCTGGACGACGAGACATTCATGGAGAGTTGGGTCGTTGCCACCAACGACCAGCAGCTGAAAGAATTACTTCTGCGGGACGAGCGACACATCGCGATCAACTTGGCGGCTGATTCGCCGGCAGCTTCTTTCATCGGGAACGCACTCAGGGACATTGACCTGCCCGCGGGGTGCCTGGTTGCCTTGATCAATCGCGAAGGCGACACGGTCGTGCCCAATGGCAATACGATACTGGAGACGGATGATCGGCTAACGATTATCGGTGACCAGGAAGGCGTCAAATCGTTGTACGAAACGTTTCAGCCTGGCAGCCAGCCGTGACGCTTATCGGCTAGCCACATAAGGCGAGCAGAACACCCGCAGCAACGGCCGAGCCAATCACCCCTGCGACGTTCGGGCCCATTGCGTGCATCAGGAGGAAATTCTGAGGGTTCTCATCCATGCCAACGCGATTGACGACGCGCGATGCCATCGGAACCGCGGATACGCCTGCTGCGCCAATCAGGGGATTGATCTTCTCTTTGCCCAGCTTGTTCATCAGCTTGGCAAGCAGCACACCGGCGGCCGTACCTATCGCGAAGGCCACGAGCCCCAGGATAAGGATGCCGAGCGTCTCCGCTCGCAGGAACTTGTCGGCCGCGAGCTTCGAACCAACGGTCAGCCCGAGCAGAATCGTCACGATGTTGATCAGTTCATTGGAAGCGGCCGCCGAAAGGCGATCCACAACCCCTGACTCCTTCATCAAGTTGCCGAACATCAGCATCCCGATTAACGGGGTTGCATCGGGCAGAAGTACGATGCACAGCCCGAAGGCCAGGAGCGGAAATACGATCTTTTCCACTTTCCGCACATGCCGTAGTTGCTTCATCTCGATTCGCCGTTCCTCGCGACTCGTGAGCAGCTTCATGATGGGCGGCTGAATGATCGGCACGAGCGCCATGTAGGAATACGCCGCCACGGCGATTGCACCCAGCAATTCAGGAGCTAATCGGCTCGCCAGGAAAATCGCGGTGGGTCCGTCAGCGCCCCCAATGATTCCAATTGCAGCTGCATCCTGCACAGAGAAATTAATCGATTCGAGTGTACCCGAAAGATAGAGCGCACCGATAATTGTGGTGAAGATACCGAATTGGGCAGCGGCGCCGAGCAACGCGGTTTTGGGATTCGCAATCAATGGCCCGAAGTCGGTCATCGCTCCGACACCCATAAAGATCAGGAGCGGAAACAGGCCGGTCTCGACTCCGAAGCCGTATATTATGCCCAGGAATCCGTCGGGACCTCCGATATCCGCGACCGGAATATTCGCCAATATGCCACCAAATCCGATCGGCAGCAGCAGTAAGGGCTCGAACTGTTTCTTGATCGCCAACCAGATCAAAAGCAGGCCGACGAGTATCATCAGTAGTTGCCCAAGACCGGTCGGAAGCAGCGCTTCCGCATGGTCGTCATCCGCCGGGGCACGCCGGGTACTCAGGAACCCCTGCAATCCCGTCGATTTCCACAGACGTTGAGCCTTGGATAATTCGCCGGACGCCTGCACCGACGTCTCATCAGGGGCCGCTCCGCCCCCGGCCGCATGTGCGCACTCGACAGCACAGACGACAGCGATGATGCAGAGGAATATCCCACACAAGCGCTTCATGAACCTAATTGACATATGCAAGCACTTGCCCCGAAGTCACGCTATCGCCCTGGTTCACAGTAATCGCGGTGACGGTTCCCGCGCTGGGCGACTTCACCTCGACCTCCATCTTCATGGCTTCCATCGTGAGAATCGGGTCACCCTCCTGAACGGCGGCTCCAACGGCCGCATTGATCCTGACGATCGCACCCGGCATCTGGGCGGTCACCGCGGTCCCATCGGCAGAGGCCCCTGCCCCGTTATCGACGGGTGCGTTCTGCGACGCCTGGATGCCTTCCTTTATATCTACGTCGTAGGTCTTGCCGTTGACGGTGGCACGACCGTCCTCGACCACAACCGAGAAGGCACGGCCGCCAATCGTAACCGTATAGCCGTCGGGTTCCCCGGCACTCTCCTTGTGTGCAACTTTGCGCACACCCGTCGTTGCCTCGCCTTTCAGATATGCGATCCCCTTCTCTTTGCACGATGCTGCGATAAAGATGTTCTCATCATTCGTCTCAAGGCTATGTGCCTCAAGCATCTTGCGGGCCGATTCGACTCCCTTATTCGGGTCTTCCTCGCAGATATCAAGCGGGTTGCGGGTGGTCGGCTCCAATCCCATCTTATCCGAACAGATTTTCACGATTTCCGCGGAAGGGGGCACTGGAGTTTTACCGAAATAGCCCAACACCATCTTGCCGTACCCCTCGGCGATTTTCTCCCACTCCCCAAACATGACGTTGTTGAAGGCCTGCTGGAAATAGAATTGGCTGACGGGCGTGACCGACGTGCCGAATCCGCCCACGCGAACGACGTTGCCCATCGCCTTAATCACCTCCGGAAACCGATCCATAATGTTATTGTCGCGCATCATCTGAGAATTCGCCGTGAGCGCACCTCCCGGCATCGGCGACCATGGGATCAACGGCTCCACGGCGAGTGCTTCCGGTGGCATGAAATAGTCCTTCATGCAGTCCTTAAATACCTCTTCCGCTTTCATGATCTTTTCAATATCGAACGGCAGCTCATAGCCCGAGCCGCGAAGGGCGTGCCACATGGTCGCTATGTCCGGCTGGCAGGTCCCCCCTGAACACGGGGCCATCGACAGATCAATACCGTCCACGCCGGCTTCAAGCGCAGCACGATACGCCACCACACCGATGCCCGCTGTTTCGTGCGTGTGAAAACGAATGTCCGTACCGTCAGGTAGCAGCTGCCGCGCGCGTTTGATCGTTTCATGGATCTTGGACGGAACCGCTGTGCCCGAGGCATCCTTGAAGCAGACAGAATCGTAAGGAATCTCGGCGTCCAAAATTTCGCGCAGAATGCCCAGGTAGAAATCTGCGTCGTGTGCTCCGGCGCATCCGGGAGGCAGTTCCATGAGGGTCACCACGACCTCGTGCTTCAGACCGGCATTCACGATGCACTGTCCGCTGTAGATCAGATTATTAACGTCATTGAGCGCATCGAAGTTTCGAATGGTCGTCATGCCATGTTTCTTGAACATCCTGGCATGTAGATCGATGACGTCCTTCGGTTGCGAATCGAGCGCGACGACATTGATCCCCCTCGCGAGGGTCTGAAGGTTGGCGTCCGGACCCGCAGCCTCGCGGAAGGCATCCATCATGTCGAACGCACTCTCGTTGCAGTAGAAAAAGAGTGACTGGAATCGGGCTCCCCCACCCGCCTCGAAGTGGGTAACGCCTGCCTCGCGTGCGGCTTCAACGGCCGGGATAAAGTCCTTCGTAAACACGCGTGCGCCGTAGACGGACTGGAACCCGTCACGAAAGGCCGTATTCATTACTTTGATCGTCTTCTTTGCCATAGCAAAGCTTCCTCCTATTTCCCGCGGAAAGCCTGAACGGCCGCGATGGCCGCCGCAATCTCGCTCAGTTCATCGCCCGCAACCGGCGGCGTCGGTTCTGGTTCCGGAAAGTATCGTTCGAATTTACGGAAAAAAGCTCCCGCCGCCGTCATCGCAGCAACGAGTAGAATCAGAAACGCGAAGACGGTGGTCATGCCGACCGCCATAAGTTCCAGCCCTTCCTCGATCATCACTTACCTCATTCTTGCGCCATTAAGACTGATCTATTCCCATTCTTCGCACGCACGCACGGACAAGCCAACGCTCGGATTCGAACCGAGGACCTGCTCATTACGAGTGAGCTGCTCTACCAGCTGAGCTACGTTGGCCACGGCGTGAAGCGCGGTAATATTTCAGACATGCCCTTGGCTCGTCAAGTCCGGGACGCCGCTACTATGCCTGCCGCCGGCCACCCAAAAGGCGGATAAGCAGAAGCTCCAGGACAATCTCTTCCGAAATGCTTACCGTGACAAGGCGTTCGTGCGTCAATACAGCCAGGCGCCTGGCCCTCACCAGCTCGTTTAGCCCGTATTGTGCAGCCTGCTGAACCAGTTTCAATAAACGATAGGGATGCACCTTTGCCGGGGCCTGCCCCAGTTCGCCGGTCAGGAGTTCTGTTGCATCCGCAGAGAGTTCGGTCCACTTCGCAGACGGACGTCCCCCACCCCGCAATTGCAGCCAACCACGGTCCAGCGCTTCACGAAAGATGATCAGATCGCGATACCTGTTCTCCAGTGCGATCACGAGCCCGATCGCGGGTTCACGCTGAAAGAGCAATAGCCGCAGAATTGACAACGCCCCCGGGAGGTCGCGCTCTCCGACGGCATCAGCAAGATCCCAGGCCAGTGCCGACGATGAACGCGACGTGATCAGGTCGACATCATCGATGCTCACGCTTTCGCGACCGTGGACAAAGGTCGCCAGTTTCGACACTTCATTAACAATCTGGCGGGTCTCGTTTCCGACCTTTTTGTGAAACGCTTCGCGAACGGGTTCCGCCATCTCCAGGTTGTGCTCGTTCAGGACGTCGACGAGGCGCTGCATGCCCTCACGATCCTGCTGATACGGTTTGCTGGCCAGTGCATGTTCCTCGACGGTTCCTGCTGCTACGCAGGCCTTGAAGAAGGCAAAGCGCTTGTCCACCTTCGCCGCAGAAACAAGCAATTGATGACCATCGGACAGCCCGTCCTTGATGAGTCTTACGAATTGCTCCAATCGCTCCTTAATCGTTTCGCTCCGGCCCAACGAACTGTCGCCCAGAAACGTACAGTCGCGAAACCAGACGAGCTTTACCCCCCCCAGCAGACTCAAGGTCTGTAGGGACTCCATGCAACGCATGATGGCTTGGGCCGCCTCGTCACTCGTTTGCGCATTTCCCTCGACGATCTCCAGTCCGAATTCTCGATCTTCTTCAGAAACGACCTGATCGACCACGGTTTTCGCTGCTTCGGTAACGCTATACTCGTCCTCACCATAAATCAGGTGCACATAGTGATTGGATGGCTTCGTCATGGATTGCTTGTCAGCTACCTGCCCGAATGCTACTATCTCGCGATTCAAATCAGTAGCAAAATCCGGCACTAAACGCCGGTCCGCAACGGTGGCTGGCCGTGCTGCTGTGTCCTCCCGAATCGGCTATGAAACCCCGAGTATCCAAAGCGCGCGCTAAGAAGGTCAAAAAACGTGCGAAAGCAGCCGAGAAGGCGGGCGCCGGAGCCACTGCTGAACCCCTGCTTAAGAAATCATCACTGGGCACCGCAATCGGTCTTGCCATGTGGCTCACGGCACTGCTTCTGCTTGACGTGGGTGAAAACCGCCAATTCCTGGTCGATGTCCCGTCTACAGGCAACCTTCTCGCCAACGCCCTGCTTCTATTGATCGCGCTGGCCGGATGTGCCGTCGCGTTGCACATGATCCGACCGGGTATTCTACGTCAGAATTCACGTCTGCTGCTGATCTTCCTGGTCACGCTCCTGACATTAATACCCTCGCATTTCCTGCTCTACTTCGTGGGTCCCGGTACGATCTTGCATATCGCTGACCCGACAGTCGGTCATTTCCTGATTCCGATCGCCTTAACGCCGCTACTGCTGACGATATTGACCGACCGGCGGGTCGGACTCGTTGCCGGCATCTGGGTCACGATAGCCGCATCCACCCTCGCTGGACACGATCCGGCCGTCTTGCTGACCGGATCAGCCGTAACCACGGTTACCTGCCTGCTCGCAAGCAACCTCCGGCAACGCGTGCGCGTTTTTCGCGTCGGTCTCGTCATCGGCGCAACAAGCGTGTTGTGCGCATTGACGCTCTGGATCCTCCGCCGCCCAGGCGAGATCTCAGACCTCTTCCTGCAACAAGCCCTGGCGGGGCTCGTCAACGGTCTCGCATCGGCCCTGTTCGCGATCGTCTTGCTGCCCATTTTCGAAACCATGTTCAAGATCACAACTGACATCACGCTGCTTGAACTATCGGACCTCGGCCACCCCTTGCTGCAGAGGCTCGCCATTCAGGCGCCAGGCACTTACCACCACAGCCTCGTGGTAGCCAACCTATCCCAGGCAGCTGCGGACGAAATCGGCGCCAACGGCCTCCAAGCCCGTGTTTGCTCTTACTATCACGATATCGGTAAACTGACGAAGCCGGACTACTTCGTTGAGAACATGCAGTTTCGCGACAATCCACACGATGAACTGACGCCCACCATGAGTACGGTTGTGATTACCTCGCACGTGAAGGACGGGGTGGAACTGGCGTATCACCACAAGCTTCCGAAACCGGTTGTCGACGTCATACGCGAACACCATGGTACCGGCCTGGTGACCTACTTCCACCACAAGGCGAAGACGCAGGTTGTCGTTGACGGCGAACCTGCAAACGGCAAGGGTACCGTTGTAGCAGAGGAGGACTTCAGATATCCTGGACCAAAGCCGCAGAGTCGCGAATCCGGCATCATCCACCTTGCCGACGGAATCGAAAGTGCCTCGCGCACGTTGCAGAAAACGACACCGGCCAGCATCGAAGGCCTCGTCAACGAGATCATCAACGACAGGATCGTTGACACCCAGTTGGATCAATGCGACCTGAAGTTCGATGAACTCGGACGTGTCAAACGCGCATTCATCTTCACCCTAACGAACATGCTTCATAGCCGCATTGCCTACCCTAAAGATGACAATCGAGATCATCAATCGGCAGAACGTGAGTCCGGCGAGCCCAAAGAGACTGGTCGCGCTGACACAACATATCCTGTCGCAAGCCGTTCAAACTGAAGAATCCCGGTTTACGCATATCGATATCGTGCTCCTGGACGACCTCGGTATCGCACATGTCAACCAGCGCTGCTTCCAGAAGGATGCGGTCACGGACGTCATCAGTCTCACGTACGCCCCTGCACCAGGAATGGAAGACCTCAGGGCTGAGATCTTTGTCAACGTCCAACGTTGCGTGGACCTCGGTCCACGTCACGGTGGCGCAGATCGTGAACTTGCGTTATATATTGCACATGGTTGTAATCATATTATGGGCGGGCGCGACAACGAACCGGCGGCGCGTCGACGGATGCGTCGTCGCGAAAACCTTTGGCTGTCCAGCGCCGCGGAGGCAGGCTTGACCAACCACCTGCTCAGCCCAGAGGCGCATTGATGTTCCGCCGCGTCGGTCACTCCCTGCGCACCAATACGCTGGTGGGCCTGCTTCTCATCACGCCGGTCGTAGCCACCGTACTGATTTTCCGCTTTCTGCTCGGACTGGCGACCAACTGGGGCATCGAGCACGGGTTCTTCGACGTCTGGAAAGAGGCCGGTCTCGAGTTACTTTTACGCATCCTCATCTTGTGTGCAATTATCGGGCTCCTGTATCTCGTAGGACTCTTTGCACGCAACATCCTGGGGCGGCGCCTGTTTCATCTCGGCGACAAGGTCATATCCGCCATTCCATTTATTCGTAATATATACGTGGCGGTGCGCCAGATTTCCGAAAGCCTTTTCACACAACGCAAGTCGTTGTTCAAGGAGGTTGTTCTAGTTGAATACCCCCGTAAGGGCCTCTACTCCATCGCCTTCGTCACGGCGGACGTCCCGCTTAACATTTCGACGCGCATGTCGACCGCAGAACCAAATGATCGATGCGTGAGCCTTTTCATTCCCACCACGCCAAACCCCACGTCGGGCCTGCTTATTCTTGTGCCTGCGAAAGATGTGCGCCGGCTCCCTCTGCCCGTTACCGATGCCTTGACCTTCGTGATGTCCGGCGGTGCCGTACGTTCCGGTGAGCCCGCGGTTTCTCAACCGCGCCTGCTCGACAGGATCGAAGCTTGGCTTAAGCACGAAGACGAACCCGACGAGCCTCCATCGGACGCCACGGAACCGAATGCTCACCGGGACGACGCCTGAACACACGGCCCAGAGATGCATCGACAATTTGTACGTACCGACGCGATCGTTCTGCGCATCATCCCGTATTCTGCCACATCTGAGATTGTGACATGGATGACCGCCACCCACGGTAAGATTGCCACCATCGTCAAGGGCGCCAAGAGGCCCAAGAGCGCGTTTCTTGGGCAGTACGACCAGTTCTACACCTGTGAGTTACTCTTTTATACAGGCTCCCGTACGGGTGTCCGCAATGTACGCGAATGTTGCCCCATCACGACACGGTCCACCCTTCGCCACGATTGGCGGGCGACTGCCTGTGCGTCGTACATCTGCGATCTCGTGGCCCGCAGCATACCGGACGATGCCCCCTTACCCGAGTTGTTCCGTCTAGTTGACGAGACACTGAACGGCCTTGCGACAGGCACCCAGGCATCGCTCGCGTGCGCGTGGTTCGAACTTCGATTGCTGGCACTTCTCGGTCTCGGGCCAATTCTTTCAGTCTGTGTAGACTGTGGGGTCGATGACGCAGAGAAACAGAGCGACGCGGTCATCGCGTATGACCGGGGAGGATTATTGTGTTTGGACTGTGCGAACGGATCACATCCCGACCGCGAGATTGTCGCGCCCGATGTCCTCGCGATAGCGCGTCACCTTGTTCGTTCGGATCATCTCTCCGTCACGCGATTACGTCCGACGCGACCGCAGACTTCGCACTTGATGCGTATCGCCGGCCGTTTTATTGCGCATCACCTCGAGATCTATCCCGCCAGTCGCGCGATTGCGGTCTCGCTTTTCTCCGCGCCGGGTGCAGAACGCGCGGACGATCAAGCGGCGAAGAAACAGGGATAACAACACGGCTGCATGGTGCGCCGGCAATCGCTTGCTTACATTCCCACCTGGACTCGTGCGGTTTAACCAAAACCGTGGCCACGGTATGTCGATTACGTGTAAACCCGCCGGATGTCGATTGATTCGAAAATCGCTTGCTGTAGGGACGCGAGTCGGTTGGTTTGCACGTCGTGTCACGCATGGCGGTTTACGCCAAGCCCATACGTCATCGGCCAGCATTTTCATGCGCGGGTCCGCGATCCGCGATTAGGCAGGGAGGGAGCGCGACGCTTTGAGGCCAAAAGAAAACGGCCCGGGTATCCAGCGGATACCCGGGCCGTTCATCGGAAAGATCCTGGCTATACAGTCGCGCTCTTCTTGTCCAGCGTGTCCCGAAGCGAGCGACGGAACGTGATGCCGAGCGAGAGGAAGGCTGCGGCAAGCAGGCACATTGTGCCGGGCTCCGGCGTCGAATAGGCCCAGTTATCAATACCGAACAGTTGGGTTCCCCCGGCGAAGGCATTGCCTTCCAGGAGGATACCGACCGCTGTAACGCTTGTCAGCGCGTCACCAAAGGTTCCGGTACCACCGGTCCAACTGGAGTCCGACAGCGAGATCACGATCGATTGCCAGGTGCCAACACTGGCGACTCCATAGGTGAACGGGATGGTCCAACGTCCTCCGTTCTCCGTCTGGAAGAATACGGAAGGGCTGGCTGCAGGCGGGTTTGGGCCCGATGCAAAAAAGTCGAAATGGAGAAGCATTCCGCCAAACGAAGTGTAGTCGCCTGTATGAAATGTATTTGAGATCACTGCACTCATTGGGCTTGGCGGACCTGTGTAGTTGTAATTGATCTGCAAATAGTCGCCATCTCCACTGGCTCCCGGCGTGGCGGTCGTCAAGGAGACTGTTCCGTCAGCTCCTCCTCCCTCCAGATCACTGACCCAACTTCCGACTCCGGAGTCAAATGTTTCAGGCTGACCCGGCATCACTGCAGCATGTGCAACGAGGCTGATCGTCATCAGGGCTACTATCGCGAAGGTTCGTACTTTATTCACTTTGCTTGTCCTCTCTTTTGTTTCGATTACTTACGGTGCAATTGATCGCGTAAGTCTAGTCACCGTCAATTTCGACTCGATAGAAATGCGGTCCGAGGCCCGATGCACCAGCGTGCACGTAGCTATCACTCGCAATTCCCGAAGCAACGGCCGTGAAGTCCTTGCTGAGGTCTTCCGTATACCACACCGTGTAGGTCCGTCCAGCCAGATACGGCCAGCTAACTTCGACCTGCCCAGCCGCGTTCACATTTGCCGCGAACGACGAATTTGCGTCGTTCGGATTCGTGCCGGCACGATACTCGTCGTAGTTGCTTGATCCGTCATTGTCGTTGTCGCTTCCGGATGCGGTGACCTCGCCACCAGCGCCGTCCGGGCTATCAACATCGAAGTGCTCGTGCAGCCACCAATACGGCAAGCCATCGGCACTCATCGGATCACTCAGCACCATATTAACTCCGCCCACATCTCCCAGCAGCCGGTCCAATGGACTCGCTTCGCTGTTCCAGCCCACGGCCTCCCAGAATTCGTATGTGCTGTTGGCGTTGGCATCCAGGTACGCTTTGACCCAGTAGTTGGCCAGCGTAGGAACACCACCAATCGCGTAGGCACCGCTGACACTCGCGACGGCCGAATGTGCCGGCGACCAGCTGTACTTCGAGGTCGACGAGACGACTCGGATCGAACCGCTCTGCTCGCCGGTGTAGACCGCTGTACCACTAATCGCGGCCGTTGCCGGTGCACCATCGATTGCAACGTCGTCCAGATAATAGTCCTGACGCGATCCGCTCGGCGCTCGGCCGAGCGAGACGCCCATCCAGTCGATATTTGCCAACGTGGCATGAAATCCCTGCACGGTATCTCCGACGCCCTGACGCCAGCCAGTGGAAAAGGTCAACGGGACTTCGTAGTCTGTCCATTCGCCGACGGGAACTGAGCTGCCGCTGATGTCCGTATACCACCATCCCTCGGGAGAGCTGCTGTGCATCCAAACGCGCACGAACGACGGCTGCATGTCCTCAGCGAGAAGCTTGAAACGAACGGCAGAAATTCCCGATCCGTAGTAGTCACCGACAAACGCGCCGCCGCTTGACGAAGCAGTCGCACGCAGGCATTTCTCTTGCGGCGTCACGGAGAAGTTGAGCTTCGGGAAAATAATCCGAACGGATCCGGAGGCGGTGACGGGGGATGCGTTCCAGTTGAGCACATCATAGAGTTCCCACCCTGCGCCATCGTCAAAATTCTCTTCGCTGCCTGGGAGCACGCCATACGCTGTCACAGACAATGCAACCGCACACAGACAAACGATTACCCAACGACCTACGGTACTTGAACGTTCTGTTCTCATATCCAGCCTCATCCTCCCTCGTAGTTAGTAACTCTTCAGATCCCTTATCTATCTTCGGGTTGATTGTCCGACAGCAAGCCCAAGGTGTCAACATAAAAGACCGCTTTTTTTGACATAAAAACGCCACGCGGGGGCCACCAACCAACGATAGCTCTTATTTGCAGCATTTTTGGCCTTCCTCATTGTTTCTGACCTGCAAACACATCATTTTTCCATGTTCCGGACAATCTTGTGCCGTCCGAATAGATGTAAATCCCAGCGCCAGCCTTCTTCCCATCTACAAACATTCCCTCGAATATACCGCCGCTGGGATACGCGTACCGACCCTTCCCGTGACGACGACCGGCACGGAAAGCGCCGGAGTACTGCCCGCCACTCGCGTATATATAGGTCCCCGTCCCCTCGCGAAGCCCGCCATCGAAGTCACCGCTATATGTATCGCCATTGGCGAAATTCAATACGCCGGTACCATCCATCACATCATTGTTGAAATCGCCTGCGTACCGATTGCCGTTCGCGTACGAATAGACACCCGCACCCGACTTGGCGCCGCGCGCAAACTCGCCTTCGAACTTGTCTCCGTTCCGATAGTTGAAGACGCCTTCGCCCTCGATCTGATCCTCTCTGAATTCGCCTTCGTAGCGCGAGCCGGTTCGAAAAGTCAACACGCCGCTGCCATCCTTCATGTCCGCCCGAAAGTCGCCTTCGTACTTCGCGAACTCACCCTTGGCATACGTCAGCGTTCCCCGGCCGTGAAACAATCCGTTCCGCACTTCACCCTCGAACGTATCGCCGTTCGGGAAACGCAGCACCGTGCGGGTGGCAGTCGGCGGGGGGTCCACGGCGGCTGGGACATTAACCATTGGGTCCGGATCACGTGTCCGTTCCGGTTCTCGCTCCACGGGAGGCTTGAACAGTGCCTGATAGTGGTTGATGTCTTGCAAGGAAGATGGAGCGTCCAGGACATCACGAATCGGTTGCGGTTGCGCAGGACGCGAGGGGCCGGCCTGAACCTTGGCCTGCAATTGGGTATAGCGCGCGGCCAGGTCCGCGAGTTGTACCTCCAGCCGCACCTGTCGCTCGGCGGATTTCACGAGCTCCTGTTTCAGCCCCTTGTCCTGAGACGAAACCCACTTGCCGAAGCGTTTCAGATCTGTCTGCAGGGAACGCTCCCGGATACGCTGCTCGCTCTTATCGGCCTGGCGCATGTTCGTCAGCTTGGACCCGGTTTCCTCTAGAGAGCCGATTCGTGAATTTACGTCGTCGACCTCCATTTCGTACACGGCCAGACGCTTTACGGTCGAATCGCGAAACGATCGAATCGTACGCTTCGCGTCCCGGGCGTCGTTCATCACGTAGATCCCGACGGAGAGAAAAACGGCAAATATCAGCAAGATGAGCACCAGCAAGATCCCGGTGATCATCAGCAACACCTTTCGAACACGCCGGCGCTCCTGTTCGATATACCCCTGAACCACCTCCATGCTGATGCGCGAGTCTACAACCTGCGGAAGGGGTTCTGTATGCGTTGTTAGACCCGGTGCGAGGGGCTCTATGTTGTCTGCTTCGTCGTTCACGGTGCGTGTTCAGTCGGATTAGAAATTTTCATGTGTGTTAGGCAGTGGCTTCGCGGGACGGGCCGATTTTACATCAGCCCACGGACTCTCGTAACGAATACTCATTAAAATTCCGGGCTAGATGGTGATGACGCGTGAGATCACGAGCGTGCCGCGCAGGTCGGTTGCGCCTGCAGATTCCTCTCCGCCAGCACCGCCCTGTGCCGAGAGATCGAGGCGATTGACGCGAAGGAGATCCGTCTGATTCTGAAGATTGTAGAGGAAATACACCAAGTCTGTCAGCTTCGTCTCCACCTGAACATCGACGGCAAACTCCTTCAGGAACTCCAGGGGCCGCGGATCACGCAGATTCGTGCGCTTCAGATTGACATTGTTATTCTGCGCCAACTCCTCCACCACACTCAGAAGAATCTGCCCGGTGATCGCGTCCGACCCCGGCGGCTTCAACCGGTCGCTATGAATATCCCATTCGCGCTTCACATCGTCACGCATGGCGAGTGCCTTGCTGTTCACCTGCAACTTATGCTCAAGGGTCACGATCTCGCGATCGATCTCGTCCAGATTCCTCAAGGTCGGCCGGACGACGAGTAGATCGGCGGCGAGCAAGATGAGGAAGACCACCGCTGATACCGCGAGCCATTGCTCGCGGGCGCCAAGCTTCAACTTTCCGGCGCGCTTAGCCATCATCCACCCTCCTGATCGATATCATACGGACAAAGCATTTCGAAATCCAACTTCCCACCTGTTCCCCTTCGCGTCTCAATCGTCTCAACGTTCTTGAACAGTTTCGACTCCTCAAGTTGGAAGCGAAAATCTCGAATATCGCCCCGATTCTGGGCAGAGCCGTTCAGTATGACACGATTCCTTCGGGCGAGTTCGAATTTCTTAAGATGAATTTCATGGGGTACCGCTGCCGCGACGTCACGGATCGCAGCCACCGGAGAAAATCGCGAGTCGAGGCGCTCCTTAACCTCCAATATCTTCTGCTTCCAACCTTCGACCTCGCGGGCCGGTGCCTCTGTACGCTCGACGTCCGCACGCAAGCGCTTGAGCCGTTCGACTTTAAACCCCGAGTGCACCAGGGCCACCAGAACCACGCAGACAAGCGCCGCCATGCTTGACACGCCAATGCTCGTCAAATTCTTGGCCTTGACCTCCAGTCGCCGACGCACGCGGATGGCTTCCGGCACCAATTGGAATCGCAGGTCACCCGGTGCGAGCGCGGCACCAATCAGGGGCGTGAACGATATATGTCGCCAGGCGGGGTCCAGATGCGCCGTGACCGCGTCGGCAATATCGATGTCTTCCATCGGATCCACGATGGCAACCGGCACGTCCAGCATCGTCTTGGCCCTCGCGGGCAGTCCCTGGATCCTCGCTGCGGCCCCCGACAGGTAGGCGTACCGTATCGCGATGCGGTCCATCTCGCCCCGAAACACTTCTAGTGCCTGCCGGACTTCTTCGCTGAAACGACGATCGGCCGCGGGGTTCGAGAGCTCCTCAGCACCGATCATGATGCTGCGCGTGAACACGAGCTGCCGATCCGAAACGACCAACAGATCCGTATGCGTCGCATCGATGTCGAGCACAACGTCCGCCTGATCCGCCTCGGCGCGCGTGACAGCCTCGCTCGCCAGATACCAGTTCAGCACGCCTTCCGTACTGACCGACATGGCCTCCACATCGGCATCGGCCTGCTCGAGGACGTGATAGCGTTGGCGCAAGACCGTGCGCTGCACAATGGCCACCAGCACGCGGGTATACCCGTCGTGTCCGCCGCCCACCGATCGGTAGTCGCTGACAATCTCGTCCTTCGAGTAGGGCGTCAACTTGCCAACCTGCAGGTCCAGCATGTCATGCACCTCCTCCATCTCCGTCGACGGAAGCTCAAGCGCTCGCATGTTAATCGCGTGGCGAGGCATATAAGAGACAACGGTCGGCGAGGTCACGTTCATATCCTTGAGACAGCTCGACAACACGAGCGGCGCGGCCTTATTATCGTCGCCATGCTCCTCGACACGGAGCCGCTCAATGCGTGCCCGGCCGTGGGCATGTCTAACTTCCGCGACATTCAAGTGCCTGGCGCCGATTTCGACAATCAGGTTCAAGCGGGATGATGTTTTCCATCTATTCTTCATGCCAGTAGACAATTTCCCCGTTGTTCCTGTTAATGACGAAAGTCAACTCGCTGTCCGGATTTCCACGGCCCCACACGGTACCGCGTGATACACCGCGAAAGTAGGTCGACCGAATCGTAAGTAGTCCCTGGTCGACCATCGCACGCAAAATTGTTTCCTGCTCCTCCGTCAAGCCGACTTCGCGCTCCAGGGCATCGATGATATGGTCCCGCATCTCCGCGACGCGGCCGCCGATCACAAACGCGTTCCCATCCAGGCGATATTCGATGATCTTGTCTGCAAGCGCGTACGCCTCGGTGACGCCCGCGCCGCGTGAATGCGCCAGGATTGCCAATACGTCTCTTCCAGCCGTGTTGATGTTTACGCGACCCTGACCGCTTACCGTCAAAACCGGATCAACTCGCGTTAGAAGCTCGGGCGTCATGTTCTTGATCAAAAGAAGTTCCTCGGCGATATCGATCACGCCGTCGTGGCAATCGTATGGCGGTTCCAGCGACTGATAATAGTCGTTCTCTGCACCGTCTTCGCGGGGTTCCTCATCCTCATCCTTCCAATCCAGAATCGAGTTGGCGATTGTGGTCGCTCCAGCAGGGCCTTCGCCAGCCCTCAAAATCAGCATCGAACGCAATATTTCGAAATTCTCAGACGGTATATTAAGACTGATCCTGCGGTCTTCGTCAACCAAACCATAATTGGTCACGGTCAAACCCGCGTCATTCCGCATAATATAGGAAAGGTTAAACGCCCCACTATCGAGCCGAACGTCCTTAAACGACGATCGGCTTGTAGCCCACAACTCGGTTGCGTCATCCCAGGCGTTCGAGTCTGCGGCCAGGACCATGCGCGCCTGCTCGATCCCTGCGCGGGCCAGGTAATGCGCGGTCGTGCGTAATTTCACGGCGCTCGCGCTCGCCATATTGGCTGAAACGTGGGCCGCCACGGCGAGGGCAAGAGCCCCCAGCGCGAAGAGAATCCACGACGTCAGGATGACGAGGCTGCCGGACCTACCGGTTAGGGATGTAGATAGTATGGACATGCGTACGTGTCTCACCAGACGAATCAAGATCCAGTCGGACCCGCACCGCGCGCGGTGCCTCCGGCTGCGATCCCAGCGACGCCTTCCATTCGAACGCGTCGGGCGTCCCTTCGACCGGTACGAGATACGAGAATTCGAATGTCTCCAAACCTGACAGCACCGTCTCGGCTACCCGATCCGGGTCAAACCCAGCGGGGAACGGCCAATTCTCGCGGAGCAGTGCGCCTTCTTCTTCTTCGAGCCGATAGCGCACAGTCCCTACCCAACGATTTGTCGCGCCCTCGTATTCGACTTCCTCGATCACGGCGGGCATGGCGAGCGACAACTCCTCGCACTCGTAGGGGACCGCATAGAACATGGAACTATTTCGAATGTCCCGATCGAGGATTCGAAGCCCGATAACGGCGTCGGCCAGGGGTGCGTCATAATACCGCACCTGTTCCCAGGTACGCACGCCCGCACCGAACGCAGCGACGACGACCGTGCTAACGAGCCCCAGCATCATCACGACAACCATGAACTCGATAAGCGTGAAACCAGGTGTTGAACGATTTCTATTCATAAAGGCGCGACAACGTCATGTATGTATCGAGTCGGAACTCTCGATCGGAATTCGGCACAACGGCTTCGAGGTTCACCTTGTACAGGTGGCGATCCCCCACCACAGACAGGAACGCGTAGTCGACCGTCACGCCATAGCCGTCGCCTTTCGGCCCAATGGTCTCGATCGCCAGAATCTCGGAAGACAAGCCACTCGACGTAATCTCTTCCGCAGCTTCACGCAATGCAGCGTCCGCCAGAATCGTCTGTCGGGACACCCGCAAAGCCGTCGCGGCGACCTGGTAACCCTCCAGAATCGTGACGATACCGATCGAAAGCAGGACCACGGCGACCATCACCTCGACATAGGTGAAGGCACTGGATGCACACGGGCTGCGACGGTTCAAGTCGGGACAACGCGTCGTGTCGAGCTCATTTCTTCCAGTTCCCGACGTCATCGTCGGAACCGGTTTCACCGTCCACACCAATAGAGAAGATGTCGCAGCCATTCTTATTCCGAGTTCCCGGATGCCTGTATTGGTAGGGCTGATCCCAGGGATCAAGGGGCTCGTCCTCGATATAGGGTTCGGACCAGTTCTTGGCCGATGCCGGTCGCGTCAACAGCGCGCGCAACCCCTCCTGACTGGATGGATAACGGTCATTATCGAGGCGAAACAGTTTCAAAGCCGTGCTCAGCGTTGCGAGATCGCCCTCCACAATGCGGCTCTTCATTTCGTCCGAACGCCCAATCAGACGCGGAACGACCATACCGGCAAGTGCCGCAATGATAATCACCACGATCATCAGTTCGATTAAAGTGAATCCGCCTCGTGCGCGCATGTTCGACCTCATCATTTCGACCAATCTCCACTTCGAAGATAGCTCACCCACTCCTTCTCAAGGCTCTCTATACTAACGATTTTGCGCGGATATGTAAAGCTTAACGCCTCTTTCAACGGTTTGCCGTCCCGAAGCTGCCGGCACAATTTGCCGAAGGCTTTGCGCCCGTGACGTTCGATCAGGAAGCCCACCACACTAGCCGACTGGGCATAGAATACACGCGCCAGGTTGCCATTCTCTACTGTGCGCACATCCAGTGCGGTCAGAGCACCAAGCGGGAGCGCTCCCCTCGACAGGATCAATGCACGCGTCAACCTGTGCGTCCGGTCCCGTGCACCATCCTCTTGCCACTGGGCAATCCCCTCATCGAGCCAGAGCGGTGCGTTGCCGTTAAAGCCGATAAAATCGCGGAAAATCAGATGGGTCATCTCATGCGGCAAAACGGTTCCCAGGAAAGCGTGGCTGCCGGCATAAGAAGCGATCTCGCGTCCATCGTGATTGGCGAGTCCCTCGGCCCAATCCGGTGTTTTCCGTGCAGCAATGAAGGCATCGCGGGTTGGGTACAGGTAGATGCTCGCCCGCGCGTCCCAGAGCCAGAAGTTGTCGTGACGGGTATAGCCAAGATCGCGGGCGATCTGCCTGTAGTACCGCTCCGCGCGCTGCGCAACCTGTTGAGCGAAGCCCCGACTGCCGACGTAGTGAACCGTAAAATGCTTCGACTTATGCACACGCCAATCCGCGGACAACACGGTGCCCGGCATGACGATCAGCGCCAGAAGAAGCGCGGCCCTCACTATCCGATGACGTTCCCTATCTCAAATATCGGGAGCAGCATGGCGAAGACGATAAACCCAACAACGACCCCCATCACGAGAATCAGGAGCGGCTCGAGTAAGGTGGTCATCATGCGCGTATGAAGATCGACCTCGCGCTCATAGAACGTGGCAACCTCGGCCAACGCGTCTTCGAGGCTGCCCGTCTCTTCACCTACCGCGATCATGTTCACCACGAACAGGGGAAAGTTCTTCGACCGTTTTAGCGCACTGGCGATCTGCGTGCCCTGCTGGACGGCCTCTTCGCGGACCTTCTCGATCTCGTCACGCAGAATCGTGTTGTTCATCGTAGCGGCACTCAGACCGAGACCGCGGTCAACGGGAATCCCAGTTTCAACCAGGAGGGACATGGTCCGCGAGAAGCGCGCGATATTGACCTGACGCACGAACGCTCCGATGAGCGGGATGCGTAGCGTTATGCTGTCCAGAACATGCGCTCCGCGTACCGTCGCGCCGATTCGCCGCACGATCGCGACCGCAAGCACGATGAGCAGCATCCCCACGTACCAGTGGTCGGCGAACCCGTTACTGACGTTGACCAGGATCCGTGTCGCCCACGGCAGGTTCTCTTCGTTCTTGAACAAATGCGTGATTCGCGGCAGGAGAAATCCGAGCATCACGCTCACGGTCAATATCCCCATGGCCAGCATCAAGAGCGGGTACGCCAGCGCTGACTGAACCTTCTTGCGTGTTTCCTCCTCCTTTTCGCGGGCGTCCGCCAGGCGAACAAGGATTTTGTCGAGAATGCCGGCGGATTCTCCGGATCGCACCATGTTGACGTACAGCTGTGAGAACAGTCGCGGGTAGCGCATCAGCGACTCGGAGAGCATATTGCCATCGCGGATCGATTCCTCAACAGCCGTCACCACGCGCTTCAGGTGCCGGTTAGCCGTTTGGTCGCGAATCGTACGCAAGGAACGCAGAATCGAAACCCCCGCCTTGATCAGACTCGCGAGTTGACGCGTGAAAATATTGACGTCGCGCTGGCTGATTCCCCTGCCGCTTGAATGATGAAACTCCGCGTCTTCAATATCCTTCTCGCGCACCCAGACCGGACTAAAGCCCTTGGCATCGATCTGCGCCAACGCCGCGGCCTGACTGTCGGCCGATATTTCGCCGTCGACGGTCTTCCGGGGGCCCTGCTTTGCTCTATAGAGATATACCGGCATGAATTCGGGGCGGGCGCCGATCCTGATTTTCGTTCGCCTGAACGGGCGTCCTGTTACGATCCGGGGCGCGACCGCGATTCGTCAGTCCCTACGTACGTGTGACGCGCAAGACCTCCTCCAGCGAGGTCACACCGCGTTGAATCTTGTCCTGACCGTCCTCCGCAAGGGTCGTCATACCACGCTCAATCGCGGTGGCCTTAATTTCAAGCGAGGACGCTTTTCGATGAATCATGTCCTGAATCACATCGTCGACGACGAGAATCTCGCAGATCGCAACACGCCCCTGGTAGCCGGCCTGATGACACTCGCGACAGCCGGCACCCCGGTACAACGTGGCGCCGTCGGACTCGTATGTCTCCTTACAAGATTCACAGATCGTACGCACGAGTCGTTGTGCAATGAACGCCCTGACAGTCGACGTTATCAGGTAGGGGTCGACGCCCATATCGATCAAGCGCACCGCGCCAGAGGCCGCGTCATTGGTGTGCAGCGTACTCATCACGAGGTGGCCGGTCATCGCGGTCTGGATAGCAATATCCGCCGTCTCGCGGTCGCGCACCTCTCCGACCATCATGATATCGGGGTCGTGGCGCAACATGCTGCGCAGCATACGGGCGAACGACAGTTCGATCTTGGTATTAATCTGGCTCTGCGTAATGCCCGGCAGTTCATATTCAATCGGGTCTTCAATCGTAATAATCTTGCGATCACGCGTATTCAGCTGCTTCAGACAGGCGTACAGCGTCGTGCTCTTGCCACTGCCGGTCGGCCCCGTAACGAATAGAATGCCATGCGGCTCGGCGATCAGGCCCTCGATCGTCTCGAGATGTGCACCGGCGAGACCCAGTTTCTCGAGGCTGAACAGCATGCTCGTGGGAAGAATCCGAATAACGACGTCTTCACCGTGCAGAGCCGGGACGACCGAAATGCGAAGATCGTAATTCTTGCCCCCGATCCGCACGCGCGCGCGACCGTCCTGCGGCATCCGCCGTTCAACGATGTTCAGGCCGGACATCAATTTCACGCGCGATACGATTGCCGGGTACAGAACCCGTATATTGCTCGGCACGTTGGTATCGTAGAGCACACCATCGATCCGGCGACGCGCCACCATGCCCTCGCGGTGAACCTCGAAATGGATATCCGTCGTACGATCCTCGATCGCCTGCTGCAGGATCTGGTTCACCAGCCGGACGACGGACGCATCCTCGGCCATGTTCTCAAGATCGTGCGACTCTTCAAGCGAATCAGGCGCCTCCACTTCGGCTGGTAATTCATCCAGAATGCGCTCAACCGTATCGGCGCCAACGCCGTAGTGTCGCCTCACCGCTTCCGCAATATCGCTGCGACAAGCCAATGCGCGCGTCACGCGGTAGCCCATCGTGGTCTCGATATCCTCCACGGCCGACATGTCCAGAGGGTCCGATAACGCGACCTTGATCACACCATCCGTCAGGTCGATCGGCATAATGCGATAGTGACAGGCGAACTTGGCTGATATCGACTTGGTGGCGAGTGGATCGATGAACATGGTCCTGAGACTCACAAACTCGAGTCCGTATTGGTCAGCCAACACGGGCATGAGATCGCGCTCAGAGACAAACCGATTCTTGACCAACACGTCCGGCAGCGGCGTACTGGTCTCGCGACCCATACGTTGTGCCTCGGCCAACCGCTCCTCGGAAAGCAGCCCACCGTCAATCAGTAGCCGCCCGAGCTTCGCGCCGCTACCTCCCTGCCGGATCTGTACACTCACGTCACTTTGCCGATCATATAGAACTCTTCTTCCGTGCGGTCGTCACAGGTTCCATCCACGATCATTTCCGCGCCGTCGATCGCCTCGTCGCGGGTCACGTAGATACCCTTACGACCGGTGTATACTTCGGCCACGATAAACGGTTGGGTCAGGTAGTTCTGCAACTTGCGCGCACGTTCATAGATCGTCCGATCAGCGCGCGAAAGTTCGTCGATCCCAATCACGGCAACGATGCGTCGCAATTCTTCGTACTTGGTCATGATCCGCATCACTTCCTGGACGATCTCGAAATGCCGCTTGCCGACGATGTTGGTATCGAGGTTCGATGACGATGACGCCAGCGGATCGACGGCCGGGTACAGGCCCAACTGGACGCGGTCGCGAGATAAGACCAGAACGGATTCCAGATAGCTGAAAATCGCCACCACAGCGGGGTCGGTCAGGTCATCCGCAGGCACAAAAACCGCCTCGAAGGCTGAGATCGTACCGCGAATACGCTCATGGACTTCGCCGACTTCCGAGCTGAGCGTGGGCTGGTACCCGGTCTCCGACGGCACGCGTCCGAGCAAAGTGGATATTTCGGCGCCGGCCTGCACGAAGCGGAACACGTTGTCCATGAACAGAAGCACTTCCTTGCCTTGCTCCTCCAACCACTCCGCCATCGTGATGCCCGTCAGAACAACGTTGAAGCGGCATCCCGGCGGCTCATCCATCTGTCCGAAGGCCATCATGACCTTGTCGAGGATCCCCTGGTGCTCGAATTCGTAGTAAAGCTCGTTGCCTTCGCGGATCCGCTCCCCGATACCCGCGAAAACGCAGGCACCATCATGCTGCTCGACAATGTTGTTCATGAGCTCAAGCGTGAGAATGCTCTTGCCGCAGGCCGCGCCGCCGAGAATACCGGTCTTGGATCCCCGCACAACGGGCGTGAGGAGATCGATGACCTTGATACCGGTATCGATGACCTCCGGCTTTGCGCTCCCGACCGTGGAAGAATACACCTGCAGCTTCGACGCGTCACGATGCAGGGGCCAGCGTTCCGACGCTTCAATGGGTCCCTTGCCGTCGATCGGCTCTCCCATCACATTGACGATTCTCCCAAAGAGCCCTTCCCCCACGGGTATGCTCATCGGCTCGCCGGTCGGCTGGGCAAGGGAGTTGCGCTGCAGATTCAGCGTCGATGCCATCGCAATGCACCGCGCAATATTGCCCTCCAGGTGTTCCTGGACAAGCAAAACCAGTTTCTTCTTATCGAAGGTCTTGACGTTTATCGTATTGTACAGATCCGGAATATCTTCCACCTTCGCGAATAGTACGTCCACAACAGGGCCCTGCACGGCCACGACCTTGCCCGGGGTCGGCAAACCACCGTCGGTGGGTGCGGTGCCCGCGGATGCCTGTTCATCTACTTCTGCCATCGACTATTCTCCTGATTAATCAGCAACGCGAAGCGATGCTACTCATCCTTCTTATCATCCCGAATGCGTCTCCGTTTGCGACTGGAGCGCGCAGAAAAGCTTTCGCGTATACCCTTGTCAATCTTTTCGTGTGCGGCACGAAACATCTGATGCCTCAACGCCTTTGTCTGCTCATCGAGTTTCTGCTCGCTGTCCTCCAGATGAATCGCGCGCGCGGAATACTCGGACAACTTGCTATCCTCAAATACAATATACAGCTTCGACGCGACCCACACACTGACGAGATACTCAAGAATGTCCTTGAAGTCCGACTCCACAAGTACCTGACGCGCTTCGGCAATGATACGAACGTGATGTGAGCGCTCGGCGACCTCCGTCTCGATATGCTCATCGAAGAGATCGGCAGCGGGCAGCAGATTGACCACGGTGACCTGCTGCTGCGTGAAGGACAAGGACTGCGGATAGACCACTGCTACCCGGCCCATTCGCTCGGCCAGCACCTCCTGCACGAGATAATCGCGAATCTCAAGGGTCTGTTCGTAGATCATATCTTCGTTGATACCCGGGAAAGCCTTGTACTCGCGCCCTGCATCCATGAGCGCGCCGGAGCCCTTGTCGCCGATGACGACGTACGCAATCTTGTCGTTCGGCCGGGTCCCCTGTAAATCCAACGCGCGCCGAAGCACGTTGTTATTCAAGCCCCCCATGAATCCCGAATCCGAGGTGAGAACAACAATCCCATCGACGTCCGTTGCCGGATGCACGAGCGGATCCTCCACATCCATCAGGTTGACCACGCGGAAAAACGTCGAAAACGCGTCCATAAAGCGATCGAAACGCCGCTTTTCTTTCTCGACGGAATGATACTTCTGTCCAGCGACATCCTTCAGCATGCCGATTAACTGGTGAAAGTCCTCGCTGAATCTCAGCTGTCGTCGAATCTCGTGAACTTGCATGGCCAGATCCTCCGCACGGCTTCACAAGCCGTCAGGTTCCCGTCGCACGACGCTTCAAGAGACCTAGGTCTCCGCGAGTTGTTTGCACGCCTCGGTAAAACGATTACGCAGACTACCGTCGATCTCGAGCGTCCCGATCTTCATCATTAGCCCGCCGAGCAGGGATGTATCGATCTCCTCGTTGATGTCGACATTTACGTTGAATTTTTCCGATACCACCTGCTTCAGCTCCTCGCGCTGGGCGGAATCGATGGCGTGGCTCGAAACAAAATGAGCTTCGTCGCCTTCGATATGAATGCTCTCGGCATCCACCTCTCGCAAGGCAGAGATTAATTCACCTACGAATTCACGGTTGACCGATTCGGTCACCGCTTCGCTGAATGTCAATCGAAACACCTCACCTGCGCGATCGATCGCCTTGGCTTCCATTTGCCGTTCGATCTCCTCGCGCATCTTCTCCTCCTTGCGCTTGGCATCAGTCAATATGCGCTCGGCTTCTTTTTGCGCTTCGGCCGTTATCGTATCCTTGAGCTGGCCCAACCCGGCCTCGGATACGGCGCGCTCTTTCTCAAGCTCGTCTTTGAGTTCCGCTTTCTGGCGGCTGAATTCCTTCTCATGATCTTCAATCTGCTTGCGCATCCCCTCTTCCTTGCGCGCCACATCCGATTCGACCTGTCGGATCTTGTCGACTGCGGTCAATGTGTCTCGCAACAGAATCTTTTTCAGAAAAAACACCATGACGCCGAAGATGACGACCTGGAGCACTACCATCATGATCAATGTTGTTGGCATAGCGTATCCTGCTGTGGGTTCGTGTGTCTTAGCGGCCCGAGAACAATTGGAACAAAATAAGCAATGCGATGATCGCGATCGACATGGCAAAAATGAGGGCCACGATCATGGCCTGCAAGATCTTCGGCGCCGCGGACGGATTCCGGCCTAAAGCCCTGATACTGGCGTAACCGATCGACGCGATGACCGCCGACGGCCCGATGATCGTAACGATCATGACAAGGAATATGATAAAGGTGCGTAACATTTGGTAACAGGATTATAGGCTTACGCCGTGCTTGCGGCAAGGTAGCTCTGCCTTGAGGTGCCAAGCCCGCGAAATTCGCTGTGATTATGCACGATCTGTCTCGACTGCGCCCCGTCTACTCTTCCAGCAGGACCACACATTCATCGTTCAGGATCTTGGCGATTCCATTCTTTATCGAGATCCTGGTCTTCCAGTCGATTACGATGTCGCCAGCCTTCAACAGGCTCACCATCGGCGCATGAAAGGGCAGAAGTTCGAATTCGCCCTTGTCCCCGGGCAAAAACAGACTCTCGACGTCGCCTTCGAAAACGACATCACGTGGATTCAGTATGGTTAGGGCGATCATATGGAGATCATCGCGGCGCCCGGCGACGTGCTCTATGCCAACGCATGTTCAAAATACGCGGACGTAGCCGCCCCCATCCGTGCCCGTATGTCATCAGTCATTTCCTCGGCTTCTTCAATATCGCACAACAGCGACACGTCATGCGCCCCGACGAATTCGTTGATCGCATCACAGAACCGCTTCCGCTCGAACACCGAGAGCGGATCCAGATGCCCTTCCGCTACGGCATACAACTGCAGCACCAGGCTCGCCAGCGCGCAGGGAATATGCTGATCCTGCTGTATCACCGTCGATATCGCTTCGCCACGGGCCACGATTTTCGTGGCCTCTTCCGAGAGATTCGCCTGCAATCGGCTGACCCTAAGTAGATCACGATAGCTGGCGTACTCTAGCCGCATCTGCATCGCCAACTTGCGCAGAATGCCGGGTTGAGCACGACCACCAACGATCGACACTGATTGTGAATAGTCCACAGCCGGACGGACGCCGTCGTTATAGAGGGCCGTATCCAGGTACACCATTCCGTCGCACATCGAGATCATGTTGGAGGGGATATAACCCGTGAGATCGCCCTGGAGGGTCTCGACAAGGACCAGCATGGTCATCGAGGCGCCGCCCGCCGTCTCATTGAATCGCCCGGCGCGCTCCAGGAGTTGCGTGTGCACATAGAAAATATCACCGGGATAGGCTTCACGGCCGGGCGGACGTTCAAGCAGAAGCGAGAGTTGACGGTAGGCCCAGGCGTGCTTCGAAATATCATCGACCACCAGGAGTACATCTTCGCCCTGCGCGGTGAAATAGTCCGCCATTGTCGCGGCGTAGAACGGCAGGATGTATTGCTCGGCCGGCGGCGAGCTATCGAATGCGGCCATCACGATCGTGCGTTCGAGCGCGTCGTGCTCCTGCAACACCGCAGCCGCCTTCTCGATGCCTGCAAGCGATTTGCCGACGCAACAGTAGATACAAATTGTGTCTTTACGCGATTGCGAGATGATCGCGTCCAACGCGATCACCGTTTTCCCGGTCATGCGATCACCCACGATAAGCTGACGCTGGCCGCCACCAATCGGAATCATCGCATCGACAATTTTGGTCCCCGTGTTGAAAAATGTATCCACCGGCGCACGCGCCGTGATGGGCGGCGACGGACGGAAGACCGCCATGTGTTCGTCAGCGATGATCGGATCGCCGCCATCACAAGGCACGCCCAAGGCGGTCACCGTGCGCCCGACGTACCCACGTCCAACAGGATTCACGAAGGGCTCGCTGACACCGCGGACCTGCCCGCCAAGACGCAACCGATTCTCATCGCCGAGCACGAGGGCCAGGACCGCCTCCTGATCGTACCCCATTACCAATCCGCGAACCCCATCCCCCATGTCAAGAAGTTCACCGTTGAGACAACTAGGCAGTCCCTCGATCCTGGCGATCATCTTCTTGATGTCGCGGATCGTGCCCTTCTCCTCGCACTTAATCTTAAGGATTGGAATCCCAGAGCCGTCTAAAATGCTCATCCAACTCCTCCTGAATTTCGTCCGTGATGTCCTTCACTTCCTCCAATTTGTCGAGCGTCGACTTGCCCGACGCTCGCAGGCGCGCGAGGAAGTTCTCCATGCACTCTCGCACCTGAGCAGGTGCGGTATCATCCATGTACCCCTCGCGGAATCCGAACAGCCAGATCACTTGATCCAGCATTGGGATCGGATTATCTGCATCCTGCTTCAACACCTCGGCGACAATCTGTCCACGCGTGAGCCGCTTCTGGACTTCTTCAGAAACACCGGCCTTAATACGTGTGAGCTTCTCGAGCTCCTTGTACTGCACGTATTCCAGTCGGAGCATGCCGGAGAGTTTCTTGATTGCCGGCCATTGTACCTTGCTTCCGATACGCGACACGGACAGCCCGGTATCAATCGCGGGTTTGAATCCCTCTCCGAACAACTGGGTGCTCATATAGATCTGTCCGTCCGTCATGGAAATCGTATTTGAGGGAATATAGCCGGTCACATCGCCCTGAATCGTCTCGACGATGGGTAGGTGCGTGATCGATCCTCCGCCATTTTCGGGACTCATCTTTCCCGCTCGCTCGACAAGCTGCGAGTGCACGTAAAAAATGTCACCCGGATAGGCATCGCGCCCCGGCGACCGCTCCAGCAGGAGCGAGATCTGACGATAATTCCATGCATGCTTGGTCAGGTCGTCGAATACGATTAAGACGTCGCCCCCGAGCTGATTCATGAAGTATTCCGCAAGACTGCTCGCAACGTACGGGACAAGATACTGTTTACCCATTGAATCCGCGGCCGTCGCCGAGATCACGATTCCGTACTCCCAGATATTCCTGTTCTCGATTATTTCAAGCACACGGTTAAGTGACGCTTCGGATTTCCCGATGCAGCAATAGATACAGACAACGCCGGCGCCCTTCTGCGAGATCATGGCGTCCGTCGCAATCGTCGTCTTGCCGGTCATGCGATCGCCGATGATCAGTTCGCGCTGGCCGCGACCGATCGGCGTCATCATATCGACGAGCTTCGTGCCGGTCGTCATCGACTCGGTCACCGGCACGCGTTCCAGGACGGAGGGGGCAACCGCGAAGATGGGAGCCTGCCGACTCTCCTTGATGGGCCCTTTGCCATCGATCGGCATGCACAGGGCGTTGACATGCCGTCCGATGAACTCTTCGCCGACCGGCACGGTAAAAGCGTCGATGGTTGAGGTTACCTCGTCACCGGGCTTGATTGGACTCCCCTCTTTGACGATCAGCGCCAGCGCGTAGTCCTCATCAAATCCGACAACCACGCCTTCGGTGTCCCGACCGAATCGGACCAGCTGACCGTTCATGCAGTTAGCCAAGCCGTGCACGTGCACGATGTCCTGCTTCACTTCCGCAATGCGGCCGCGCTCCTTCAACTGAAGGAGATCTATCTTCAACGCCATACGCGTACGCCCTCAACCCTCACGCGCAGCATCACGCTGCTTTATCGGCTATTTCCTCGTCTTGACCTTTTCCGTACCACCGCAGAAAGAACAGTATGCTCACGACCGCCAGGAAACCAAGAATTATGTAGATGATGATCCACGTCGTCTTACGATCCGGCGCCTGGGTTTTGAACACGTCATGCGCCTCCTTCAATATGTCGGGTTGCTGTTCCGGTATCGGCTGCATCATCTCCTCGAGCCCGATGATCCGCTTCTCGATGCGATCGAGCGTGTCGCCCTCGTCCCTGTAGAAAGCAACGTAGGCGTCGTTCATTTCCTCCGGTCCTTCGGTCTCCAGAATGTCAACGAGCTGCTCCTGCGTGTGATGCAAGAACTCCTCGAGCGTCGCAAGATTGCCCTGATCGACGACAACCGCCAGCACGTTCGTGACACGCACCATCAGATTGCTGACGCGCACGTCATTCACGTCCCACTTGTCCCGCACGACGACCTGGAAGGTCTTCGTCTCTTCGGGCCCGAAAACAATGTCCTGCTTGTAGACCGTGACGACCCGATCGGCCTCGTCATAGCCAAGTTCCAGTTCGCCGGCATCCAGCACGTCTTCGACTTTGATCTCCAACGGCAAACTCTGCTTGAAGGACAATATGCGCTCGAGGGCGGATGTGTTCTCCATGGTATAGCTGAAGACGGCGGTTCCGTAGTCCCGACCCGGAATCGTTTCGTCGTCACGGGGGTCCGGGCGACGACGGGTTTCACCCATCAATTCCTCCCCGATGTCCTGACCGGTCGCCAGCACAAAATGGTCAAGATGCTGAATGTCCTCCTTGATCTGTGCGAGCAGTTTTCGGTTCAATTCATAAATCCGAATATGCTCGATTGGACGGGCAGACATGGCGCCCTTCTGTCGATCGCCCAACTTCTGAAGGCTCTCGCGGATCTGCTCACTCAACAGCGATCCTGTCTCCTCGTACGACGACTCCTTTAGCTGCTCAAGGCGATTGCGGGCATAGGTTTCGGCGCGGCTCAGGAAATCCTCCTCGACCACCCAGATATCTTCCAATTCAACTTCGATCTTCCTCCCCTGCTTTGGCTTCAAGGTGAGCTCTCCGGAAAGAACGTAGAGCGCTAACTTGACGTCATACTTAACCAGGAGGCCGTCCGCCTCGAGTGCCTCGCGGTTGATCACATGATCCGGACGAATTCCCTGGGGAAGCTTCGACCTGATAGCGACCTTCTGCTCGTCCTGGTCGGACGGATTGAAGGCTGTGACCTGAAGAATGATTCCTGCATGCAGATCAGAAGATGCGCACACCACCGCTATACAAATAACGAGCGCCGTTCGCAGGCAGGCCATTCGATTCTCATGTTTCGTTTTCATCGATCAATTTCCGGCCGCAAACGGGCTCGCTGGCGGCGTGATCCGAAACCCCAACAAGACCCGTTCAGAATCGGTCACCCGAATATAGGGATATTCAATGAAACTGGCAACCGGGCAGTGCTCCGACGCCGTCGCGGCAGCGCTCTTCGGGCGTGAACGACGGGCGTTTTACTCGGCCCGCGTCAGAACCTCGACCACTTTCGGCTGATTAACCGACTTGTCCAATAGGACATACATCAACTCCATGCTTGCGCGCAGTTTGTCAATCTGGGACTGCAAGCCCTCGAGTTGGTCCGCGCCACTCTTCTGGTCAACGTTCAGCGTGTCCACGGCATTAACTAGATCCTTCTGGATGCCCATCTCGCCCGCCATTTGTACGACCTGCGCATTCGTATCGCGTATCATCGCGACAAGATCGTCGGTTGTTATGTGGTCCCGGATATTTCCTACGATATCGGAAACGCCCTGCATATCCTTGGCAATCCGGTCCAAAATATTCAGTGCCTGCTCGACCTCTCCGCGCCCGAGGGCGTCACGAAGTTCGTTTATACCGGAGGCTGCGGCGCTGGCTTGCACCTTGGCCTGTCGCGAATCGCCGGCGACACTGCTGATCTCGCTGGCAACGGGGTCAATCAACTCTTCCAGTTTTCGAAGCCCGCCGAAGACCGTCGGATCTGTCGATGCGTCACCATCCTCGCCCATCAATCCCCTGAGGAACGCGACAAGATTAGAGGTTCCTCGAATCAGGTCAGCGTTGCCGGTCTCCAACGTGCCCACGGAATCAAGAATCTCCGTGATGTTCGCCCAGTCGATATCAGCAACCTGCCCGTCGATCGTCGTCACGAAGCCCAGAATATCCGTGATCTCCGAGGCATCGAGGCCGTCGGTGCTGGCCTTAATCGCGTCCAGAGCCGTAACGATCGTATCCACATTCGTCAACGAAGAGACGTCTAGCGCCGCGACCGTCGCCGCGACATTCGTCAACTCGTCGATGATAGTGGAGAAGGAATCGAGCACCTCGAGCGCACTCGTGATGGCAATCGTGCGCGCGTCAATGTTCGTTATGCTGGTGCCGAGCTCTCCGAGCCCCTCGTTAACAAGTTCTTGCAGCGCGGTAACCAGCCCGGCGAGATCGTCCAATCGGCCGGTGATGGCCGGCAACACGTCCAACCCCTGCAGTTGCGAAACAATGCTCTGCACGTTCGAGGACAGATCGGTGATGCCGGTCTCCGTAATCTCGAGCAATGAGCTCGATAGCGACGCGATTTCATCAAGCGATCCGGTCAGCAAATCGAGCACATCCAGATCGCCCAGCAGATTCGATATCGACAATGTTCGAACATCGATATTGGAGACGAGCGTCGCGATATCGACCAGGCCGCTATCGACCAGTGCCTGCAGATTACTGCCCAGTGCCCCGAGGTCGTCGAGCGATCCGGTCAACAGACCCAGGACCTCCAGGTCGGCCACCAGACTCGAGATCGCGATCGTACGCTGATCGATGTTGGAAACAGTAGTCCCCAAATTGATCAGCCCACTATCGATCAACGCCTGCAGATTGCTCCCGACAGCCCCCAGGTCATCCAGCGAGCCGGTCAGCCCACTGAGAATCTGCAGATCTTCGATCAGTCCGGAAATCGTGACCGTGCGTGTGTCGATATTCGACACAAGTGAGGCGAGGTCGATCAGTCCGCTATCGATCAACGTCTGCAGATTACTCCCCAGCGGCGCCAATTCATCCAGCGACCCCGTCAACAGATCCAACACATCCAGGTCGCCCAGCAAGTTCGATATAGACAGCGTGCGCAAATCGATATTGGAGACCATCGACGCAATATCTACCAGCCCACTGTCAATCAACGCCTGCAGATTACTCCCCAGCGGCGCCAACTCATCCAGCGACCCCGTCAACAGATCCAGCACATCCAGATCGCCCAGCAGATTCGATATCGCCAGCGTACGGAAATCGATATTCGACACGAGGGAAATGACATCCACCAGCCCGCTGTCGATCAACGCCTGCAGATTACTCCCCAGCGGCGCCAACTCATCCAGCGACCCCGTCA
>CAJWTS010000005.1 GCA_913047795.1 uncultured Verrucomicrobiota bacterium
AGAAGAAAAAATGCAGCTACTGATTTGTCTGGATAAGGTATTTTTTCCGCAAAAAATGCCTTATCTACACCTGGAAGTTCAAGAACATCCGATGTAATAACATCATTAATCACTTCTTTTAAAAATCCGCCGCCAGAACCAATTTCTATCTTAAAACCATCAGGAATATCTTTGGTATTTTCTTTGAATATTTCGTAATACTCCAGATATAATTTATGAAGAAAAACTTTTTTTTTAATAATATTTCTATGTAAAATTGTACTCTCAGCTTTATCAAGATCTTCGATGTTTTTTATACGCTTAGTTTCTGACATTTTTAAGAGTTCAAGTAACCACGTAAACATATCATTTTGCAAATTATACTTGTATTTGAAAGTTTTTTAGCTTTGAATATAATAGTTATTTTTTATACATTATCTGATTATTCATTCATGGAAAGTTTTTGTAGTCAATTTCAAAAACTTTTATTTTAAATTCTTTGTAACCCATTTCGTTTGAATCAAAAACTTTTTTCATATAAGGATAATTTTCTTCATTGAAATAAATATCATTTAGAAATGGGAAAAAGTAACTTCCATCTTCTAGAATACCTATGTATTTTAGTCCTTTAGTTTCACCATTAATAATTAATTCTTCGATTGTTTTTCCATACACACTTATCCTTACAACTTTTCCTGGCTCATACAGATCAGGATATGGATCTTTCCCTCTTGGGGATTTGAATGTTTTAAAATCATTATCGCCTGATGTGATATTCACGTAAGCCAGATAATCATTCACCACTTCATCTCTCAACATCTTACCATCAAAATTCTCAACTAAATACTCAGTAAATTTAATTTTTTCATTTTCAAGAGCTAAATTTGGTGGACCATATCCAAAGCCTGTTATCCCCATCGTGAATATACCAGAAAGAAGAATCACTATACCAACAATGATGACTAAGAAGGTGGATTTCTGCCTCTCATTAAAACTAAATGTGCTAAGTCCATAATCTGTAACTCTTTGAATAGGAATGGTTGATAGAATGATCAAGAACGGAAACAATGAAAATAGATATCTTCTTTCATCTGCTATAGCAAACGGAATAATTAAAATGGAAATTGTGACTATTATCATAATCCAATTTGCTTTAATGTTCCTCAGTTTTTGTTTTATAGGTCTTAAAGAAAACAAAACCCCAAATGGTATTAAAACAATCAAGTATGGAAATAAAATTCTAAATAGAACATTAAACAAATTTGCTAGTCCGTTTACTAACCTATCTGTCAACCCAGAAATACCATACTCTTCTACGAAGTTTATGATTCCTGGATCTTCCTGAGAAAATATCCCAGCATAATTATCTGCAAATATAGTTCCGGTGTACCATACGTAAAAAGGATCATCAAATTGGATATATCGCTGAACGAAAAGTGGTGAAATTATTATCAACAAAAATATCATATTCAGTGGACTTTGGCACTCCACTTGCTTTACAATTATTCATACGGCACGATGCCAATAACAAAAAAAGAGAACAGTAAATCTTACATTTCGGGTCCACTTTCTTTTTTCACATAATAATGCGTAGTTGATAGCGCTCCACTCTTTACAAAATCGTGCGCTTCCCAGACCGGGAGAAACATCAAATTTTTCTGGAACCGGAAGGCGTTGATGTGGACGAGACGTATGTTAATGGCTATTCCATGAGCCTCCCGCGTGATGTTCAGGAAGAGCTTGTTCATGCATTGCCGGGGTTAGAAGACGCGATCATGCTGCGCAAAACCGTGGCCAGGAACCAGGCCGTGTGGGACGAGATCGAGAGATGGAGAACGACTCGAACGGATGTCGCACTCCTTCTTGCCGCGCTTCAGCGCGAAGTTCCGGCCTCCGTGCAACTCGTGGAGCTGACATTCTCAGACGATTTAGCATTCGACGAAGAAAAGGGCGTCGTCCGACGCCTCAATTTGACAATCAATGGGCTGGCCGACGGCTTCAAGGCCAAGGACGCCGTCGAAAGACTAACACGCCGCCTGCAGGCGCTACCCGAGTTCACCAACTCGATCGAATCCGCCTCTGTTCCCCCCGGCGCCTTTGCAGCGGATCGGTCACCCGGTGCGCCCAAAAGTCGGCGCGTCTTTCGAATCGAATGCACGTTCTACGAGAGCCCACTTGAATGAAACTGCCCGAAGACAAGAAGCAACGCGTCCAGGTCATCATCCTGATCTGCATGGGCATCGTCGCGGTGCTTTATGTCGTCCTGCACGCCGGAATCATACCGGTGACGAAAGGTCTCGAAAACCGCAAGAAGAAGCTCTCGATCGTAGAGGACAAGATCGAAAAGGCGAACCGCGATATCATGCAGACCAAGCGTCACAAGGCACAAAACACGGAGCTCGAATCAGAACTGGCGAATGCTTCCATGGCCCACCTGCTGCAGCACGAAGTCGGCAATTTCTTGCTGCCCGCGGCCCATCACATCCAGAAGCTCGTCGAGGAATCGGGGATCGGCGAACACTCGGTCCACGGGATGGGTCCTTTGCGACTTCGCCAATGGAACAAGCGCAAGAATGAGCGCACCGTGATGTCGTACAGTGTGCGCGTAACGGTCGAATGCGCTTATTCGAATCTGGTTTTGTTTGCGGATCGCATGCTCGCCGACAATCCTTATGTCTCGTTCTCGGGCCTGAGCATATCCGCACAGAAGACCCAACCTGAAAAACACAAGATGGTGTTCGATATTCGTTGGCCGATATGGATTGACCTCGATGCGTATGACACCTACTCACGAATGGCGGCCAAACGTGCGGCAGAAGAATCCAGCTCGGAGGAAGACGGTTGATTCGATTCCCGATATTCCTCTTCGTGGTAGGGCTGCTCTGCAACCCGCCGACCGTGACCGCGAAGGACGAACCAGTACAGGCGGTGGATTCGAAGGCGATTGTCCAGGCCGCCATGACGCTCCGGGACCCCTTTTGGCCGGCAGGGTTTGTTCCCAGCAAAAAAGAAACCAACGTGGCTGTTGTCACCGAGGAGACGGTCGACCCCCCCAACTGGGCCGCTGCCCGCCGCCAGCTGAAAGTATCCGGAGTCAGCACGAAAAGCGGCCGCGCTTTCGTGGTGCTGGATGGAATCGGCATCGCGCAACCCGGCGAGATCATCGGTGTCCGCGACGCCCTGTACCTTTACAAGTTTCGAATCAAATCTGTATCGCGCCGGGGCATCAAGACTGAAAACGTTTCTGCGGTCCTCATAAAGAAATAATGACGATGCGGTTCGCCGCGCACAAACGAACAAACAAGGAGAAACCCATGAACAGAACCCACTGCCTGAGCATCGGAACAGCCGTGCTGGCGATCGTGATCATAATCGGGTGCGACCACGACAAGCCGAATACAAAGCCCTCGGCCGGCGTCTTTACAGATTTTGACGATACGATCAGTTCGCTGCGGCTCGATCCGGATCTCAACACCCTGCGCGTGCGTCCGGACATCGTCACAGTCGAGTCCATATCGGACTCGTTCGTGTTTGAAGTGGACGGCGGACAGGATCCGTTCACCTGGTCCGTCGCGAACGCCGGTAATGGCTCCGTGACGGTTCTCGCCGATAGCACGGCCCGTTACAACGTTACCCGCGTCGCCAAGAACGCCGTCGTCGTGTTCGACAGCACCGGCCACTGGGGTGCCAGCGAGGTTTTCGCGGTCAACGGGCTAACACTCATTCCCGCGGACGGGACAATCGAGGTCTCCGGCGGTACGATCCAATTCAGCGTGGTAGGCGGCGAACCGCCATACACGTTTAGCCTTGGGATGCCTGGCATCGGAACAATCACTTCCGGCGGGCTGTACACTCGTACCGATGAAGGCGAACAATTCGTAACCGTCATCGATGCAAATGAAGGGACCGACTCATCCGAAATCACCCAGCCGGCGGAGCAGCTTTCGATTGCGACCATCCCTGCTAGCGGCACGCTCGGCACCAATGACACGCTTATGACGCTGAATGTGGACGGCAGCGTCGGCCCCTACTTCTGGTTCATAGTCGCCGGAAGTACCCCGGGAGGCACAACGCTTAGCCCTGCCAGCGGCTCGAGCACGGTGTTCGACCGTGTTGCGCCGCTTGCCGATGGCTTTACGATCGTCAGTGTTACAAACCTCATCGGTTTGTCCGCAAGTCAGGGCATCGTCATGAACCAGAGCGACTAGCGCACGAATAGGACCACACCAAACAAGAACAAGACACGGAGAATACCCATGAAAAAAGAAATACTGTTGGTCATCATGATCCTGGCCGTCGCCGCCTTTGTCGGTGCTCAGGATCTGCCGTCTGCCGGCGCGCCCGTCGGTGCCGCACCTGCTGCTGAGCTCGCGCCGAAAGCGCCCGCCGGCATCGATCCCGACACGCCGGCCGAGCTGCCCGACCCGGATCTGGCGGCGAGTGACGACGTGATCGAATTCCTTGAACCCGAGGCCGAGGCAACCATCACCGCCGTGGCCGATGACGAGGACCTGATCAGCATTACGGTCGACGACGTTCCGCTTGAAGACGTGGTGCGTATGTTCACGAAGCTATCGAACGCCAACATCATCGCTACGCCCTCGAATCTCGCCGGCACGGTCACCGTCAGTCTGACTGACGTCGAATGGCGCCCCGCGTTAAGCTCGATTCTCGAGATGCACAACCTGGCGCTGGTAGAGAAGACGCCCGGAAGCGACATCTGGACCATCGTGCCGCGCGCGGCCGACGCCGCCGAACCGATGCATGTACAGGTCATCAAGCTGAAGTACGCTACGGTAGCCGATACGGCCCACGTTGTGCGCGACATGACGAGCACGGAAGGCGGCACGGTGTCCGAATTTCCATCGCGCAATACGATCGTCATGCGTGCCACGGCAAGTACAATCGAGGAAGTCCTGTTGTTGATCGATGAGATCGATATCCCACGCGATCAGGTCTACATCGAAGCCAAGTTCGTCGAGATCATCTATGGCCAGGGCGAAGACATCGGCGTCGATTGGAAAATGCTTGAAGGCTACAGGATCGGTCTCGGCGGTATAACCCGTTCCTACTCCGATGCGCGCACGACCGAGAGATCGGAAACCGAGACGTCCCGCCGTCTGCACGAGGAATCACGGTTGGACGAAATTGCCTCGCAGTTCGACATGTTCAACGTGCAATTCGAAGATTCCGCGTCGACATTCCTCGAGTCGCCCCCTGACTCAGGGAATTACGTCCAAGAGATCACGGTTGAGCCGACGCGCAACATGACGGACACACTCAACGACGAATTGGCAATCGAACGCGCGACGGCGGATATCGTCACGCGCACGATCGAGGACGTACGTACGGCCGTCTTGTCGGCCTCTGATCTTGAGATCGTGATCAGCGCCCTCAAGCAGATGAACGGCGTCTCGATCATCTCGAATCCAAAAATCATTGTCGCTAACGGGGAGAAGGCGAAGATCCATATCGGTGAGAGCGAACCGAATATCAAAGGTACGGTTACGCCCGGGCAGGAAGGCCAGGCCAATACAACAACCTATGAACTGGATCCGACACAGCCGTACTTTCGTTTCGGCATCGAATTGGACGTGGTCCCGACGGTAAACACCGAAAGCAACATTACCGTGGAAATCCTTCCGAAAATCACGCGATTTATTCGCAATAAGGTTGCTCCGGACGGAATCTCCTATCCGATCACAGCGGAAAAAGAAATCCGGACGCTGTTTAGCCTGGCGAACGGGAAAACGGCAGCCATTGGCGGCTTGACTAAGACCGAAGATCGCGATACTCGAAAGTCGATCCCGTTTCTTGGTGACATACCCTTGCTGGGGAAATACCTGTTCTCGCATAAAAGCATGCAGACGGAACAGGAAGAGACCATTATCTTCGTCACGGTTGGCTTGGCCAACCCGGATATCATGGACCCCGACGTCGGCTACCCGGAATACACGGAAGAAACGCGCAAACAGCTGATTCGGCGACAGGTCCGCAAACGTGAATACCACAAGGAACTCGATGAATTGCAGTCCGTTGCTGATCGCGCTACGCGTTACGACCAGGTTCGAGACCAGCTGCGTAAGTAACCGTCGGCCATGAAGCGCCTACCCAGAGAGGCATGGCACTATGCCATTCTGCTGGTCCTGCTTCTGGCAACGGCGGCGGTCGCCGTACAGGCGACGCTATCGTTCCTGGAGGGCCAGGTCCCGATCGCGGCCCGGCGACCGGTCATCCTGTCCATCTGGTCGCTGACGCTCGGTTTCATGCTCATCGCCGGAGCGTTCAGCCTCTGGGCCATCCAATTTTCCGCCGAGGCTGAGAGCCGGCGACGCGTCGGCCGTTTCGTAGATGCCATGGATTTTCTGCGCGATGGCCTGCTCATTATCGACGACCGTGGCCGTGTCACCGGATCCAATCCGTCGGCGCGCACGTTGGCCGGACAAGAAATTGAAAGCGGTACACCTGTCCGCGAAATCTTCGGCGTTCTGACAGACGACGACATCCAGGCGCTGATCGAAGGTCACGTACCGGAAGAGTTCGAGCGCCAAATCGAACACCCTGGCGGGAATCGACAATATCGATTCCGATCGCAACCATCGGAGGACATGAAACTGATCCAGATCAGCGACGTCACTGAAATCGATCGGCAACAGCAGCAACATCGCCGCGTCGCGCGGCTTCAGCTCATCGGCCAGATTTCAACCAAGGTCGCTTACGAGTTCAACACCGTGTTGTGCAGTGTCATCGGCTACGCGTCCCTGATCGAGCACCTGATTCCCGAGACCAAAGACGTCAAGTCGTCGCTGGATGCGATTACGCGCAACACGGAGAAAGGCATCGCCCTCGCAGGCCAGTTGATTGAACTGGGCAAGCTCGACCATGCGGAGTCTGCGTCGCGAGGCCTCAAGGATCATCTCGAAATGGCAGGTGAATCGATCCGCACCGTGCTCGACGGCGACTGGCAAATAGATCTCTCCGTCGCCGACGACATCCCTCCGGTCGCACTGCCGGGGGTGCAGGTTGAACACGTCGTGCTGAATCTCGGCCTGCTCGCCGCGGATCTATTCCCGGGCCAGGGCGTCGTGCGCATAACGGCCCGGCAACCCGGCCAATCATCCCTGTTCAGGGTGGGCGCACGATACGCGGCGGTAATCGTTGTCTCGGTCGAAAATCCCGAACAAGAACGCCGCGCAGGCGAGACGACCATTGTTGAACCGGCCGACGAAGAGGAATCCGGCGCACTCAAGTCGATTCTCCATTCCATGGTTGAAGAGGCGGGCGGAGCTCTGGACTTCATGACCAACACACAAGGCTGGCCGGTTTTCCGCCTCGCGATTCCTCACGGGAATCTTCTCTCGATGCACCCCGGCGAGTCCGACCTGCCGGAAGCACTGCGCAGCTACGTCTCGCAATGGCACGTTCTGGTCGCCGGTCCGGTGCGCATGCAACATCACCTGCGTCAGCACCTGCGTGATATGGATCTTAACATCTCAACGTTAGACAACATTGTAACGGCGCTGGCACGAATCGAAGAAAGCAAAGATATCGACGTGATGTTCATGGACGAGAAACTGCTAGGAAGCGACGTGTCGGGAATTCTGCGCGCGGTAATCAAGCTGCGGCCGACAATGGGCGTTGTCGTCCTCTCCGATCGTGAAGGCACTATAGATTCGCCCGCGAACGAGCCACAGGCCGTGTTCGCGTCCTCCCAGGCGGACTCGGGACAACTTACGCGGTCGATGATCGAAGCGAAAAGCCTGGCCATTCGACGCCGGAAAGATTGACGTTGTCAATCAGGCGCGTGCGTCCGACCACGGCGGCCAATGCCAGTAACGACCACTCATCGAGATCTGCGACCGGCTTGAACGTCCGCCAGTCCACGATTTCGACGTAGTCAACGGCAATGGTATCGGGGCCGGCAAGATGCTCGCCTACCATACGCTTGACCGTCTCCGCGCTCCGCTCGCCCTGTGCATACGCACTCCGGGCCAGATCCAGTGCCTCGCTGAGACACACGGCCTGCTCGCGTTCGCGGGGCGCGAGGTACGCATTGCGCGAACTCATTGCCAGCCCGTCTTTCTCGCGAACAGTCGGCGCGACAAGCACCTCTATCGCCAGCCCGCGATCCTGCTGCAACTGTTGAATGATGCGCGCCTGCTGCGCATCCTTCTGCCCAAAGACAGCCACCTGCGGACGTACGATATCGAAGAGAATCGTCACGATTCTGACCACGCCCTGAAAATGACCGGGACGCGAAACTCCGCAGAGACCGCAGGCGAAAGGAATCTCGGCCGCCGACGGCGCCTGTCGGTCTGGATAGATATCGGCCGCCGACGGATGAAAAATGATGTCTACGTCCGCCTCCGAACATAGTGCCGAATCGCGTTCGAAGTCGCGAGGATAACGATCCAGATCCTCGCCGGGACCGAACTGGGTCGGATTAACGAAGATGCTGGCAATCAGGCAGTCGCAGCGGGTGCGTGCATGACGCATCAGGGAGAGATGCCCCTCATGAAGAAATCCCATCGTCGGCACAAACCCGATGCGCCGTCCCCCCAGACCGAGGCGTTCTACGGCATCCCGCATTTCAGTAACTGCGCTGATGATTTGCATCGAACTGCTGGCTCCGGGCAGGCCCGGCCTGATCAGGAACTGTCGTCGTCGTCGTCGCTCGCTCGATCCAAAACCCGACGCTCGTCGCGCGTCAGACTGCGCATCCCGCTTCGCGCTATTTTTTCAAGTACACGGTCAACATCCTCGGCGCTCGATGTCGGCCGCTCGTCACGCGGAACAACACGCATGCGGCGGCGCCGCACGCGGGCGATGACATCGTCGAGCACGCCTTGCGCGGAAGGGTGCGCCGGCTCGGCGCGCATGAACCGCCGACAGTATAAAAAGCCGACCAGCAATCCGATCAGGTGCACACTGTGTGCCACCTGGCCACTCGACGGCACGAGCATGAGATACAGAGAGAGCACAGCGTAGCCGAGCGCCAGAGTCCGGCCGGTAATCGTAACCGGTATCACAAAGAAGAGGAGCAACGTAATTTTTCGATTTGGGAAAAGCGTTCCGAACGCGCCGACGATGCCCAGGACGGCGCCGGACGCCCCGATGCAGAACCCTTCTCCATGCTCAAAAAAGAGCCACGCCAGGCGGCCAAAAAACAGCCAGGCCAAACCCGCGAGGGCACCGGAACAGAAATACAATCCCAGAAAGCGCCGGGTCCCGATCGCCCGCTCCGTTTCCGGCCCCAGGAAAAACAGGCCGAGCATGTTGAAGAAGATGTGCCCCAGGTCCGCATGTAAAAACATGTAGGTCACGGGTTGCCAGAGGAAGAGATACTGCATGAAGCCCCGGTTGAGCGATAAGGCCAATTCCAGGCGGCCGCCCAGCGGTCGCGACAGCCATTGTTGCAAGAGAAAGGCGGCAAACGTGGCGATCAACAGATTCTTGACCCCCGCCGTGATCCTGAAGCCGCTATCGTATGTCGGATTGGCCATGTGACTATCCCTCGTCCGCCTTGACCGCGTTCCAATGCTCATTCAACTCGGTCGGCGACGTGTCGCCGAGGGTCTTGCCTTCCTCCTCGAGGCGGCGCTCCATTGTTTTGAATCGGCGAACAAATCGTCGTGTGCTGCCATCCAGCGCGTCCTCCGCATCGATTCCCGCGAACCGGCTCAGGTTGACGGCGGCAAACAGTAAATCGCCTACTTCTGCGCGTATCGCGTCGCGCTCGCCGGAGGCGAGCGCCTCCCGCACCTCGCCCAATTCCTCGTTCACTTTCGCGGCGACGTCATCGATCTGCTGCCAATCAAAACCTACGCGTGATGCACGTTCCTGCAATTTCTGCCCTTTCGACATGGCTGGAAGTCCGCGCGGCCATTCGCCCAGAGCGGACGACGGGGCGGCGCAACCCGCATCGCTTTTTTCGCGTGCTTTGATCTCATTCCAATTAGTCACAACTTCGTCGGCATTCGCCACGTCGGTATCACCGAACACGTGCGGATGGCGCCGGATCAATTTATCACAGATCGCCGCGGCCACGTCGTCCAGCGCGAAATCATCTGCCTCAGCGCGGATCTGGGCCTGAAATACGATCTGCAGCAGCAGGTCGCCCAGTTCGTCACAATGCCGGGCCGGATCGCCGTCGTCAATGGCATCCAGGACCTCGTAACATTCTTCGACCAGGTAGGGTTTCAATGTATCGAGCGTTTGTTCGCGATCCCAGGGGCAGCCGTCTTCCGATCGCAGACGCCGCATAATGTCGACCAACTTCTGTACCGCGTCTAATGGCATGGGTGAGGTCCGAAAGACGCCCGGCAAACACGGGTCAGCCGCGTGTCAATGCGCATAAATCGTCGAGGATATCCGGTGACATCTCCTCGAACACGTAGTCCACCCCGCCGAAGTCCTGATAGGTCGAATAAACATCGGGCACGGCGCTGCAACGAACGCCGCTGACGAGTGCCGCACGACAGGTCGCGCTATCTGCTGCCAGCGCGACACACATGCCGGGTGGCGTGCCGACTTTCCGCGCCAGCTCCGCCCAGGCTTGCGATCGCAACGAGTGACCTGCGTCTTCGTCAATTGCGTGCAACACGATCTTTTCAGCGTCGAACCCCGCCTTCTTGAACACCTGTTCGGCAAGGTCCGCCCCAAGGAAAGAGATCGCGCCAATCGCCATGCCGCGCTGCTCGGCGGAATCGATGAGTCCCGCGCAACCCTTCCGCAGCGCGATGTTTCCGCCCGAAAGCGTCAGTCGCACGCCCTGCGCGATCTCCCCGGCAAGTTTGGCTGCGGACAGGCGTGGTTTATCCAGGGCACGCAGCAGGGCCTCGGTGTACGTGGCGACCGGAGCGTCCAGGCAATAACGCACGAACAGGGGGGGCGTCACGGCGACATCCCGATCGGCAAAGACCGTCTTCACGACGTCAAATGCGATCTGTCGTCCGTCGATCGCCACGTGTTCCAGATCGAACAGCAGCGCTGGACGGGGCTCGGACACGGGATCGGTATCTTCGATGGAAACCTCTTCTATCGACATGCTTGCCTCCTGAAGGACTCACCTCGCCGAATCTTTTCAGTCTGTTCGCGGCACAGCGCGAATATGTATGTATCGGCCTAGGTGGTTCGCACTATACGCATAGCGCCGGTATAGTGTCAACCGGTGGGCCGCCCGGTCTCACGCGGAACGACTTGGGCAACGCCATTCGGACCGGCCGTCTCATCGCAGCGTGATTTCGCGAAAGGCCATGGGTAGATCGCGCGCGACGTCTGACGCGCTTAGCCCGGCCTGCGAGGTACTCCAGGCTGCATGATCGCCGGCCGCACCGTGCAGGTAGGCTCCCGCGGACGCCGCGTCAAGAGGGCCGAGTCCCGACGCCCAGAGCCCGGCTATCAGGCCCGCCAACACGTCGCCCATGCCGCCACAGGCCATGCCTGGATTGCCGGTCAGATTAATGCGCGGCGGGTGGTCCGGGCGGGCGACAATCGTTCCGGAGCCCTTCAGCACCACCGTCGCACCTGTCATGCCAACGGCATCCTGTACTGCTTGCCATCGATCGGTCTGCACGGCGCGCGTGTCACGGCCAAGCAGCCGTCCCATCTCGCCCGGATGCGGGGTCAGCACAACCTGCGCCCCGGCGCCGGCAATCTTTTCGGCCGATCCGGCCATGACGTTGAGTGCGTCCGCGTCGAGGACAAGATTCCCGGTATAACGCCCCAGCGCGTCCCCAACGATCGCCCGCGTATCATCGGTCGCCATCATGCCCGGGCCCATCAGGATGGTCCCGAAATCATCGAATCCATTCGCCCAATGCTCATCAAAATCCGCCGCCACGCCGCCGGCCGGCGACTCCCGCACCGGCTGGACCATGGCTTCGGGCACGGCGCCGGCAACGGCACTGAAAAGTGTTCGCGGCACCGCCACGGTCACCAATCCGACACCCGAGCGCACCGCCGCCCGGGCGGCGAGCGTCACCGCACCAGGATACAGCGTTGAACCGCCCACGATCAGCAAGCGGCCATAAGAACCCTTGTGCGACATCCGCTTGCGTGGCCCGAAAAGACTGCGTAGATCTTCGGCGGTTATCAACTCACGGTCGCAGGGCAATCGCGCGGCGAAGTCCGGCGGGATACCGATGTCTACCACATGCACGCGTCCGACATATTCGACCGCCGGCTGCGCCACGAGTCCGCGCTTGGCATACCCCATCGTAACCGTAACGTCAGCCACAACCGTGTCACCCATCGGCTCGCCGGTGTCCGCGTTGAGTCCCGACGGAATATCGATCGCCACGACGGGTGATCGTGCCGCCAGACTGTTCACGTACTGAATCGCGCCGGCGGCCGGTCCGCGGGCCGGCCCCTTGACGCCGGTACCCAGGATGCCGTCCACCACCACATCCGCGGCGACCTGCGGGCTGAGCGTGGCCCACTCGTCCTGCGTCGGAACTTCGACGAGCGGCACGCCCGCATCCTTCATTTTGCTCATGTGCAGCAAGGCGTCGCCGCGCACGTCGCCGCGCGATCCCGCAAGCCAGACCTCGACCTCCATTTCTTCTTCAGCAAGGATCCGTGCCGCCGCAAAAACATCGCCGCCATTATTTCCGCGGCCGGCATACAGGTGAACGGTCGGTCGTGAACGACCGGCAAACCCGGCAAGATAGGCAACGACATCGGCCACACCCTGGCCGGCGCGATCCATCAACACATCGCCCGGCGTGCCCTGTTCTTCGATCGTGCGCCGATCCAATTCACGCATCTCCGCCGTGGTGACGATCCTCATCGCTCGCCCTTCCCCGTGCCGCCCGGTCCCATCGCCGCTGCTTGCCTGGTGATCACGCCTGCCCCCCATCGTAGGCGTCCATGGCGCAACGCATCTCGCGAACCGCCGCGAGCATACCCACGATTACAGCACGCGCGACCATGCTGTGCCCGATGTTCAGAGTACCGAGATGGGGAATCCGAAGAATCCCGCCGATGTTATCGAGATTGATGCCGTGTCCCGCATTCACACGAAGCCCCGCGTCGCGGGCCTGGCCGGCGCCGGCGATCAGCCGCGCGCATTCCGAATCCTGCTCGGCGCCAGTGGTATCACAATAGCGGCCCGTGTGGAGCTCGATCGTGGGCACGCCGAGATCGGACGCGGCCGCAATCTGCGCTGGATCCGGATCGATAAAGAGACTGACTTCGATTCCCGCTCCCGCCATCGCGGCCACCACGGGTACAAGCGCATCACGGGTCCCGGCAGCATCCAGGCCGCCCTCCGTGGTCAATTCCTCGCGTCGCTCGGGCACAACACAGACCTCGGCCGGACCCACATCCAGGGCGATCGCCACCACGTCCGTGTTGTTCGCCATCTCCAGGTTCAGCGGCAACGCGACCGCACGGTGAATCGCGCGGACATCACGCTCCTGGATATGCCGGCGATCCTCTCTGAGATGCACCGTGATGCCGTCCGCACCGGCCTCACGACAAAGCTGCGCCGCCTCCAGCGGATCCGGATACGTTGTCCCGCGCGCCTCCCGAACGGTCGCCACGTGATCAACATTCACACCCAATTGTAAGCGATTGTTCATGCCCTACCCTTCTGCCGAACCTAGCATCCGCCGACAACCCGGTCAAAAAATTTGATCAGGGCCGTGTATAGCGTATTCTAGGCGGACGGACCAACCGGGCCGTCGTTAGGCGACCATGGACAACAACCTGCATATGCTGTACCCCTTGACCTTTGTGCCGGTGTACCGGGACTATATCTGGGGTGGCACACGCCTTGCCGATCTCTACGGGCGCGCCCCCTCTACGCCGCAATGCGCCGAGTCCTGGGAACTCGTCGATCGGGACGACGGCATGAGCATCGTGCGCAACGGCCCGCTGGCCGGCACGTCGCTGTCGACGCTGATGCAGACACGCGCCGAAGACCTTGTCGGCACGTCCGGCGCGGCGCGCTTTCCCCTGCTGGTCAAGATTATCGACGCGGCGCATGACCTGAGCATCCAGGTTCATCCCTCGGACGACACGGCACCGCTTACAGGCGGCGAACCGAAGTCCGAGGCCTGGTATGTACTCGAGGCCGGCCCCGACGCATGTATTTACGCCGGGCTGAAGGCGGGTACGAATTCAGCGGCACTCACCGCAGCGGTCGCCGAGGAACGGGTTCTGGATGTTGTCCATCGGTTACCCGTACGCAAGGGTGACGCGTTTGAGGTGCCGGGGGGTCTCGTGCACTCCATCGGCCGAGGATGCCTGCTGCTGGAGATCCAACAGAATTCAAACACCACCTACAGGGTCTATGACTGGGGTCGCACCGGCACCGACGGAACCCCACGCGAGTTGCACATGGACAAGGCCGTCACCTGTATCGACTGGGACAGGCCACCGCCCGCCACCCGGCGATCGGATTCGGGCGAGACCCTATCATCCGAAACACCGCTGGTCCTATCGCCCCATTTTCGGATATACGAACGCGCCCTGACGAAGACATGGCGGCAAGAAAAGCCGCCGACCGAGTATGAAATTCTGTTTGTCTGCGCCGGGGAAGCGCGCATAGCCGGCGGCGGCATACAGGCGCACCTTTCCCTCGCGACGACCTGCCTTGTTCCGGCCGCGGTTTCGTCGTACACCGTCGAACCGCTGCGGCCGGACACACGCCTCGTGCGCGTGCGGCCACCGGCGTGTTAAGCGGTGTGCCGCGCCACCGCCAGCGTGGCCAGGTCGCCGATGCGCGCGCCCAGCGAACTGGCCTCCACCACACATGCCTCGCGTGGCCACTTCCACGTGTAACGCGCCAGTTTCTCTCGTACCGGCCCCAACAGGAATTCGCCCTCGTTCACGGCTACCGTGCCCAACAGTATAACGGCCGGGTTCAGCATCTGGATAATGTTCCCTATCCCGTGCGCCATGTGCTCCGTATAGGCCTCCCACTCGGACAGCGCGAACGTATCGCCGGCACGCGCAGCCGCCGTCACGGTCTGCAACGTGATCTTGTCGATGTCACCGCCCGCATGGTCGATCATCGCCGTCTCGATTCTTTCATCACGTATGCGTGCCTTCAAGCGTTCCGCCACGGCGCGTCCGCCGACGTACAGTTCAAAGCAACCGTGCAGGCCACAGGGACAATCGGGACCCTCCGCGTCCAGGCAATAGTGGCCCAGTTCCCCGGCCATATCGGTGACCCCCTGGACAAGCTCTCCGTTGTTGATAATCCCGCCGCCCATGCCCGTGCTATTCGTCAGAAATACAAGAACCGCGGCGTCGCGATGCCGACCAAAGTACTTCTCAGCCAATGCTCCGGCATTGGCATCGTTGTTCATTACCACCGGGCGATCAAACGCGGCTTCAGCGAGTGCCACGATCGGGACGTCGACCCAGCCCGGATTGTTCGCCGGCTGCATAATGATGCCGCGCGCCACGCTCAGAGGGCCAGGCGCCGAGATACCAATACGCTCGATCGCGCCCATCGACAGGCCCGCCTGATCCAATGCCAGCTGCGCGGCCTGCACAACGCGCGGCATGTAATCGTCCACGGACGGCACGTCCAGCATATCAAATCGACTGTGTCCCCTTACGTCCCCATCTGTATTTCCGACGCAGACCGACGTCTTGGTCCCACCGATATCGATTCCTAGAATGTTCATTCCGGACTGCCTACCAGATCCCAGGTGTGGAGTACACGGTATTTCGCGCCGGACGGTTCCTGATGGCTCTGATACAGGTTGATCGCGTCAATCACCTGCTCACCGAACAGCGTTGTATCGTGCGCCGTCAGTACCGGCAACCATGTGGACGAACCACGCGCGGATCGCACGCGGCCGAGAGTCACATGCGGTGTATAGGGTCGGTCCTCGATCACAAGGCCTGACGCGCGCACGGCCACAGCAAGACGGGCCTGCACCGCCTTGAGCGGCCCGTCGTCACCGCCGACACCAGCCCACAATACCCGCGGCGTCCCGCCGCCGAAGCTGCCCAATCCCCGGATCGAACACGGCAATGCCGGGCAACCGGCGAGTGATTCGCTCACCCTCTCGCGAATTGCGTCCACAAGGCAGGGCTCGATATCACCGAGAAAAACAGCCGTCAGGTGCATCATCTCCGGAGCAACCCAGCTGGCGCGGACGTCGACCGCACGCAACTCGGCTTGCGCCCTTGCCAACGCGTCGCGAATATGCACTTGGATCGGCATGCCGATGAAGCAGCGCAGACGCCCGCTATCTCCCTTATCCGTTTGCATGTACAGCAAAGTAAGCACTCGCGCTATGCAGGTGCAAGCCGTGCCCTTCGCCGCCGGGCTTCCGGGGTCGAAAAGGCCGATCGTCTCCGCTAGACTACGCAACTTGAGGTCATGATGTCGACGAGCACCGAAATCAAAATATGCGGCTTGACCAATGCCGAGGACGCCCAGTTCGCAATGGACGCGGGCGCGGACTATCTCGGCTTCGTGCTCTACGCCCGATCGCCGCGCGGAATCGACGCCCCCGCCCTGCGCGGTATTCTGGATCGATTGACGCGACCTCCGCGCGCCATCGCCGTCTTCGTCAACGAATCTCGCCAGGTCGTGGAAACCGTGGCCGCGGAATGCGCGCTGCATGCCGTGCAGATACACGGCGACGAGACACCCGATGCCTTCGAAGGATTGTCGGTCCCGGTCTGGCGCGCGCTGCATGTCGGCGCCGACACCTGCCGGCCAGATCCCGCCCGATGGCCTGCATCACGGTATGTCGTTGACGCTCCCGCGGGAAAGAAGTATGGAGGCACCGGAAACGTGGCAGACTGGCCCGCCGCGCGATCCGTTGCGCTGGCCCATCCGGTCATGCTCGCCGGGGGATTGACCGTCGAGAACGTGGCGGACGCGATTTGCACGGTGCAGCCGACGGGGGTCGATGTCAGCAGCGGCGTTGAGGCGGAACCCGGGATCAAGGATCCGCGTCAAATTGAAGCGTTTATTCGAACCGCGCGCGCGGCTGGAACACAAGAATGAATCGTAAAGCAGAATTGATAACGGAACCGGATGCGAACGGACATTTCGCGCAATTCGGCGGACGCTACGTTGCCGAGACGCTGATGCCGATCCTGCTGCAAGTCGAGGCGGCCTACCACGACGCACGGAACGACCCCGCGTTCCAGGCAGCGCTCGACACCCTACTCGCAGATTACGTCGGCAGGCCCTCGCCACTCTTCCTGGCCGAGCGCCTGACCGAGGCCTGGGGCGGTGCGAAGATTTACCTGAAGCGCGAAGATCTCAACCATACCGGTGCGCATAAAATCAACAATACGCTCGGCCAGGCGCTGGTCGCGCAACGCATGGGCAAGCGGCGCTTAATGGCCGAGACCGGCGCCGGGCAGCACGGCGTGGCGACCGCGACGGCGGCGGCGCTGCTCGGCATGGAATGCGAGGTCTACATGGGAACCGAAGACATGCGTCGCCAGGCACCGAATGTGCGGCGCATGGAGTTACTGGGAGCCACGCTTTCTCCCGTCGAAAGCGGCACCTGCACCCTGAAGGACGCGATGAGCGAGGCCCTGCGCGCATGGGTGACGCATGTCGAAACGACGTTCTACGTGATCGGATCGGTCGCCGGACCCCATCCCTACCCGATCATGGTGCGCGATTTCCAGAGCGTCATCGGTAAAGAGACACGCGCGCAAATGATGATAAAGGAAGGCGCGTTGCCGGCCCTGGTCCTGGCCTGCGTCGGCGGCGGCAGCAATGCGGCCGGTATTTTCGCCGAATTCCTACAGGACGACGTGCGCCTCGTTGGTGTCGAAGCGGCCGGACATGGCATTCTCACCGGTCAGCACGCGGCCAGCATCGGCGCGGGCTCGGTCGGCATCCTGCACGGCAGCAAGTCCTACGTGCTGCAAGACGACGCCGGCCAGATCGACAACGCCCACTCGGTAAGTGCGGGCCTCGACTATCCCGGCGTGGGCCCCGAGCATTCGCTCTGGGCCTCGACCGGTCGCGTAGACTACTGCAGCATAACGGACGAGGAGGCCCTCGCCGCCTTCCACGAAATCACCCGCCTCGAAGGAATCCTGCCGGCGCTCGAGTCTTCGCATGCCCTGGCCGAGGGCCGTAAGCGCGCGAAGGACTACAATGCGTCGCAGAGCATCGTGATCAATCTCTCGGGCCGCGGAGACAAGGACGTCGATAACGTGCTGAACGCATGACGCCGGGCGAGCGACCGTATATCGCATCTATCCCTCAGAACATGAAAACGAATCGCATCGAACAGAAATTCGAAACGCTGAAACGCGACGGCCGAACCGGGTTGGTGGCCTTCCTGATCGCCGGTGACCCGGACATGGCGACGTCTGAGACGAACTTCCGCGCGGTCATCGAAGGTGGGGCCGATGTGCTCGAGATCGGTGTTCCGTTCTCCGATCCAACGGCCGATGGTCCAACGATCCAGGCGGCCGGACAGCGCGCCCTCAAGGCCGGCACAACGCTAAGTGACACACTGAAACTGGTTGGCCGGCTGCGCCGCGATTACGACACGCCAATTGTGCTCTTTGGCTACGCGAACCCCTTCTTGGCGTACGGCTACAAACGACTGGGCGCGGATGCGGCCCGTGCCGGCGTTGACGGGCTGCTCGTGGTCGACATGCCTTTCGAAGAATCGGGCGAGCTGCTCCCCCACCTGGACGAACATGCACTCTGCTTCGTTCCCCTGATCGCGCCCACGACGCCCGAAGACCGGGCCAACCGGGTGCTGAGTCGCGCGCGGGGGTTCATCTATTATGTCTCGCTGACGGGTGTCACCGGCGCGCGAACATCTCTGGCCGAGGGCATCGGGGAACACGTTACGATGCTACGACGCTGCTCCGATCTTCCCGTCGCTGTCGGCTTCGGTATCAGCGACGGCGACCAGGCACGGCAGGTTGCGGAAAGCGCCGATGCGGTCGTCGTCGGCAGTGCCTTCATACAGGCCGCAGTCGACGACCGGTTGCCGGCGCTCGTCAAAGAGATTCGCGATGCGTTAGACGGCGCCAGTTGAATGGCGGTTCACAAAGATCAGGAGGAACGCGGCTTCGCGTTCCATTTCTCGATCGCATCGAGTAGCGCGTCCGTGATCTGCTCGCGGCGCCAGCCATTGAGCTCCTCAGGAATCTCGGCCGATTCACTGCCGCCGGTTACCTGGTAGACGAGTTCCTCGACAGCGCGGCGACGCGCGACCAGCTCGACGGCGATTCCCAACTCCTCCGCGCGATGTTCCACGATCTTACGCAGCGTCTGGACCAGTTCATCGAAACCTACGATGCGCCGCCGGCGCGGTAGCGGTGGCGGCCATGCCGTCTCGGGTAGGTCGAGCGCCGTCTTGATCTCAGCGGCGATCGCCGGTCCGCTGCGGCGCCCTTCGCGCGCATGAAGGCCGGCCGCTTCGCTGACGCCCTTTGCCGTGATGGGACGCCGACTCACCAGGGCAAGGATAGCGGCCTGCGTCAGGACGAAGTTGCGCGGGCGGTCTCGCTCGCGAGCTTCACGTTCGCGCCAGGCGCATAAACGCTGCAGCACGGCAAGGTCAAGTGGCCGCATGCGCGATGTGCGACCGACGCGCAGATAATACATATCGGGATCCGGCAGGAAACGATCGACGTCACACGAACTGCGCACGGCCTGCGCGACCCATGTTTCACGACCCTTCGCGCGAAGTTCGCAATCGACCAGTTCGTAAAGCTCGAGCAGATGCTCGACGTCTTCGCGGGCATAGCGCACCTGTGCATCCGTCAGCGGCCGGCGAACCCAGTTGGTCCGCGTCTCGTGCTTGGGCAACTCGACGCCGATCAGGTTTCGCGCAAGCGCCTGGTAGCCTCCGCCGGATGAATGCCCGATGTACCCGGCCGCAATCTGTAGATCATAGAGCGACTCGGGAATCACGCCGCAATAATGGTAAAGGACCTCTACGTCCTCGCTGCACGAATAGAAGACTTTGACGACGCCGGGGTCGGCCAGCACGGCGCCTAGCCGCTTCCCGTCCGGGACGCGGACCGGATCGACGAGGTCCGTGTAAGTCCCGTCGTTGATCTGGATCAGTCCGATCTGGGGAAAGAACGTTCGTGTACGGACGAACTCGGTATCGATCGCCAGCACGCGCTGGCGCTGCCAACGCTTACACGCCGTGGCCAGCTCCTCCGCGTTTTCGATAATGGGAGACTGGTTCACTTCTCATGCGGCCGAAGCTCGCCGGCGATAATCGATGCGCCGCCGTCAACATGAAGTACCTCTCCCGTTATCATCTTTGAATAGGTACCCAAAAGGTAGGTCACGGCGTGCGCCACGTCCGTGCGGGCCGTGTCGGTATCCCATGGCAACGGGCTCAGTGTCGCCCACAGACCTGAAAGATCACTGAAGCCGGGAATGCTTGTCGCGGCCTTGGTGGCCAACGGTCCGGCCGATACGGCGTTGATTCGGATGCGGTCCTTACCGTGCCGGCGCGCGAGACTGCGCACGACCGCTTCGAGGGCCGCCTTACAGACCCCCATCCAATTGTAACCCGGGTACACGTGGCGCGTATCGAAGGTCATCGCAACCACGGATCCACCCTCCGGCATCGCTGCACTCGCGTGGCTCACAACCGTTGCCAAGGAAATGCTACTGATCTCAAGGGCCTGTTTGATATCGTCCACGGCCTCGGTATGAAACTCCTCGCCGAGGCAGGTCTTGGGATTGGCGTAGGCCAGCGAATGGACGACACCGCCGAGATTATCGATATCCTTGAAGAGCGCCTCGATCTCTCCATCGACCGTCACATCGCAATATCTTAGGTTTAGCCGCTCCTTCTCCTCGGCGGTCAATTTTTTGCTGCGATCGATAAAAATCCGCTTCATTCGCTCATTTTGAACCGTATAGACAACGGTTCCACCCATCGCTTCGATCGTTTGCCCGACCGCATAGGCAATCGAGTCAGTGTCGAGAAGGCCCATTATCACGTACGTTTTGCCCTTTTCTACCATAGTCACGAATTCTCCGGTTTGATTGCCCTGTAGCCGTTCCCCTAGCGTGAAGCGTGGCGCGCGATCATAGTAGAGCTGGGGTCCAGCTGGCAAGCGTCACATTCGCGAGGCCCAGGACATGGAGAGGAGAAAATAGGAAAGTTTCACCTTAACAAGGCCACAATCTTTGCTATTCTCAAGATAGCGGTCCACACGACGTCACAATCTTGTCGGTGGTTTTCGCAAGTAGTTGACGTCGCGATCAACACAATAAAGGGAACTATATAATGAACGGTGTCATCGCAAAATTGGTAGTGAAGGAAGGCATCCCAGGCCAGGACGGTCGGGAAATCAGCCTTGATAGCAACGAAACGATTATTGGCCGCGCCGGGGAAGCTGACCTTGCTTTGGACAGCACATTCGCCAGTCGCCAGCATGCCTCGATTACTCGCTCAGACGGTGCATATTGGCTAACCGATATGAACAGCAAAAACGGCACGCTGTTGAACGACAAACCCATCACCGCCGCCATTCAGCTGACCGACGGATCCGATATCCGAATCGGTGATATTGTGCTGTCGTTTGTGGACCCCGCGGTGACGCGGGTGTACTCCGGCACGAAGGTGGCTCCGCTGCCGATCCGCATCGACTCTGCAACGCGCGAAATTTGGGTCAAGGGTCAGAAAGTGAAACCGGACCTCACGGTGAAACAGTTCGACCTGTTGACTTACTTGTATGCCCGTGCGGGCGAAGCGGTCAGCAAAGAGCAAATTGCCGAAGAAGTCTGGAAAAAAGAGGGCGTGAACGACTACCAGGTCGACAAGATGGTGAGTCGCCTCCGCGAAAGCATCGGCAAGGAGTGGATCCAGACGGTCTGGGGCTACGGCTACCGCCTACGGCTCGATTAGATTGGTCTCCGTCTTCTGCGTCGCGACGCACCGTCTCGAGCGAGAACGCCGATAAGCACACGGCGATGTATTCGGCACCTCCGGAGCAGCGGAGTGCTGTACCGAACCCATTCGCCCTTATGCGCGATAACGGCTTCTCCTGCTTTCACGTCAACGCTGTACCGGCCGCGGACATGCCGGTCGGCGAATGGATATGCGTGGCACTATCTTTCTCCGTTCGCGGGACGATTGAATTCACGCCACCTATGATCCGCCTTGCGCAAACGCCTACTCAAGAACAACACGAATCATGCTGAGCCCGGCCGTATGCACCTGCAGGGTATAAACGTTCATCGGCGGCGTCGCCGGGATGCCGGTCGTTACCGTAAAGAAGCCCGCGAGCAAATTCGTTGATTGCTCAATCCGGTACGATCGATTCGACGCGCTGAACCAATTCACCGCCGGGCCGGAACCGGCGGCCGGATCGAAATCAGCAATGGCAAAGACGGACTCGGCATTCGTGGGATCCGTACCCGCTTTGTGTTCCTCCCAATTGAACAACCCATCGAAATCCGAGTCGATCATAGCCAACGCATCGAAGTTACTGGTCCAACCATGCGCGGCGAACCACCATTCAGGCGTATCGTTACTGGCCAGGTTTTCACCAAACGTGGAGTAAATGCTGCCCGTGGATACAATCGTGGGCCATGTGAAATTCATGTAGGCCAGGCCGTATCCGGCGGCAATCTCGGCTCCGTTGGTCAGTACGCTATCGATATGGTAGTAGGTATCGGCCGTGATCTCAAAATTGGTCGCTGTGCCGTTAACAACCCAGACCACCCCGCTCGGCTGAATCGCACCGTTCGATCCGGCGACCGACGTAATGCGGTGTTGGTGCAGCGCGAATCCGGCCGCAATGGTGCGGGCGCGGTCGAGCGTCAGAATCAGTGGATTCTGATTCGTCTGTCCAATCGGCACGTCGCCCGTCCATCCGCTGAAGATCATGTTGCTGCCGGGTGCCGCGCTGATCACAACGCCCGTCGTCCCGGCGTTGTACCATCCGCCCGTCGTATCAACGCCGCCGCCGCCGCCCGCCGTGGCGGACAGCAGGTATTGCGTCGACCAATTCCACGTAACCGATGAATCGGCGGTCAGCGCGAACCAGCCCGTATTCGTCGCAACCGTGCCCGTTACCAGCACGTCATCAATGCCCGGGTAGACATTGATACCGGTTGCCTGTTTTTTATTCAGGCGCAGGTCGACCGCCGTATTGGTCGCGAGATCCACCACGTATTCCACCCACGTGGATACGGATGTGATCGATATCGCCGCATGAGACGCCCAATTGGTCCCGTCATACGAGACCTCGACATCGAGTTGATTCGCCATCGCTCCGCGGGCCTGTCCATAGAACGAGACCCGGCACATGCCGGTCGGAAGGCGGGGCGCCTGGACGTACGAATTGGTCCCGATGCCGGCACTATTGGCGAACCACAACGCATTTGAACCCGAATGCGCGCCGAAAAATTCCCAGTTGCGTACATCATTCACGGTCCACCCATTGAAGTTCGTCGACAACATCGCAAACCCCGGCGGGCCGGACATTGGAAACGGCTCCTCGAATGATTCCATCGCAAGCACGGAAAACTTCTGGCTGGCCGGCGCGGCACCGGTGCCCGCCCATCCGACGCAAACGAACTGCGTTGCGCCGGCCACGACGACCGGGTTCGTTATCGTCGCACGCACAAGCCCCCCGGGAGCAAACTCGTGAATGCCCTCGCCGGGATCCGCCATGCCGTAGACGGAGCCAATCGTCAACTCGTTCGATGGTGCCAGGGATAAGACGCAGAATTCCTGTGAGCGCCCGTAACGCCCCTTAGCATCGCGCGCCTCGATCGCGACATTCGTTACGGGCTGCAGCAGCATCACGGCCCCGGTCCAGACACCGTCCACAAAGGAACCGGATACGTTGGGCAGGATTGGAACTGCACGCGGCTTGTGTTCCTCTATGACAATATCATCCACATACCAACCCTCGTGTCCATTGCGCGTATGATCGACACTATCGAATCTGAATCGGATGCGAATCTGCGACCCCGTGCACGCGCTGAGATCCACCATGGCCGTCACCCAGGCGCCGCCTGTCGGGTCGGGAAGCGTCACGGCGCCGGCATGGTTTCCAGCCAGCGTCGAATATGGCCCGCCGTTTTTCGACACATCAACCGTCACGTGGTCAAATCCCGGGTCCGCCTCCGTCTCGAGCAGATAGTTGAATGTAAGCCACAGGTTCGAGACACTGCCGGTCAGGTCGATCAACGGCGATACCAGCGTACCCTCCGACGCCCCGGCATCGTAGTCCCCGCCCCCGCCGACACTCTCACCCTGCCCGTAGTACATGCTGGATGTCGCGCTATGTCCCGGATCCGCCGCACGGCCCGTCGTGCGATGCCAGAGACCGCTGCCGGAGCCGAAGCTGTTGTCGATCGTGAATCCGTCATTTCCGTCCTCAAAGTCCGCCGTATACAGAATGTCTGCCTCCGTCCAGGCCGTGAGGGTAACGGCGTCCGCAAAATCCGCCTCGATCTCGACACTCGAAGTCTGTGCCGTGATGGATACCGTGAACAGCCGCGCGACGTGCTGCGTTTTGCTGACGGTACCCCAGGCAAAATGGGTCGCACGATCGACGGATCGCCCGGAGAAACAAACGTCATCGATGTTCCAGCCCGGATACGTCACCGAACCGTCGGTGGGGCCCATGCCCCAGCGCACGTATACGGTTGATTGACCGTCGGCCACGGCCGAGAGATCAAAGGACTGCGCGAGCCATGCCCCGTCGCAGAACGACCCTCCGATGTGGGTCCAGAGCTCCACCCAATCGACACCGTTTGAGCTGACTTCTATGTTGGCCTTGTCGTAAGTCGAATTCTCCGCGCCAAGCCATCTCCGGAATTTCAACGCAACGTCCGTGTAGCCCACGCAGTCGATCGCATGCGTCGTCAGGTGGGCACGCGGCAGGTTGTTCGCATAATCCCCGGCCAGGTTGTACCCGTAAATATTGGTGCCGGTATGCCCAGTGTTCGGATCGTTACAATGACTGGCCGTCGCCAGGGGGTCCCCGTAAGCCCATTGCCCCTCCGTCGTCCAGCCGGGATCGGTATCAAAGTCGTAACAGGCGAAGTCTTCCTCCGGATACGGTAGCGCTGCCAGGGCGATGGTCCGTCGATGAACGGCCCCGGAGACAGTATTGGAGAAGACCGCAACGGTGTCATAGGAGCCGACCGGCAGCGCGGCCGCCGCCGTGGTAATACTGACGGTAGCCACCTGCGTAACGCCCGAGGCCAGCAGCCCGCCCGCCGGCGCGACCTGCACCCAGGCCGCGGTCACCACGGTCGTCCAACTCACCGACACGGGCCCCGTGTTGCTGACCGTGTAGACCTTGCCCGTCCCGCCGAACGCGGTGTCTTCAACAAAACTCGCGCTCAGTCCGTCCGGCGGATAGACCTGCAGCTGGTCCGGCACGATCACCATCCGCACCGGGATCGTCACCTTCGACATCTGTACGTCATTGCCCCGTACCGTGATCTCGCCCTCGTACGTGCCCGGCGCTTCGTCCCCCGACACGAACGATACGCTCACCGTCTCGGCGTTGCCCGCGGCGATTCCCGTCGCGGACCGCGGATCGATCTCCAGCCACGGCGCATCCACCTCCGCCAGCGCATCGGCCAGGTTCATCCGGCCTCCCGACACACATAACCCCCCGAGCGTCGGGTCCACCGTGTCCATCAATGCCGCCTTCATCTCCGCCACCGTCAGCCCCTCGTTCTGCGACAGCAGCAGTGCACAGGCGCCCGCCACGTGCGGCGCCGCCATCGACGTTCCATTGAACGACACGTACCCGCCCCCGCGCTTGCAGCTCAGGATGCTCGTGCCCGGCGCCCCCAGGTCCACCGACTGCAGACCCCAGTTCGAAAAACTCGACCGCGCATCGTTGTGATCGCTCGACATCACGCTCACGACGTTCTCCGAGTCGTAGCTCGACGGGTAATGCGGCGTCGCGTCGTTGTCCCTCGCGCTGTTGCCCGCCGCCGCCACGAACACCACCCCGGTCGCACCGGCCGCGTCGATCACATCCTTGAGCGACTGGTCAAAGCCGCCACCGCCCCAGGAGTTGTTCATCACATGCGCCCCCATCAACGTCGCGTACTCGACGCACTCGATCGCGTCCGCCGTCGACCCGCTGCCACCCGCAGACAGGAACTTCAGCGCCATGATCCGCACCTCCCAGCTCACGCCCACAACCCCGACCCCGTTGTTACCGACCGCTCCCACCGTCCCGGCCACGTGCGTGCCGTGGTCATGGTCGTCCATCGGGTCGGCGTCTTCGTTCACGAAGTCGTAGCCATAGATGTCATCCACCTGCCCGTTGCCGTCGTCGTCGATCCCGTTGCCCGCGATCTCGCCCGTGTTGCTCCACATGTTCGCGCGCAGATCCTCGTGGTTGTAGTCCACCCCCGTGTCGATCACCGCCACCACCATCTGCTCACGACCCTGCTGCACGTCCCATGCCTCCGGCCCATCGATGTCCGCATCCGTCGTGCCCCCGGTCTGCCCCGTGTTGTGCAGGCCCCACAGTTCCGAGAAACGAGGATCGTTGGGTATCGTCGCCGTCGCCTCGACCAGGTAGTTCGGCTCGGCGTACTGCACCCCCGGCATCGCGTTGTAGGCCGCCAGTGCCCGCTCCACACTCAACTCCGCCGGCAGCTTCACCAGGCATAATCCGTGCACCAGCTTGCAGGCCCATACGATCTGGCCACCGCCCGCACGGTCCAGCTCCGGCGCCCAGTCCGCTTGCCCGCACTCGAACCGCACCAACAGCTCGCCCGCCACGTACGGCACCCCTTGCGCGATCCGTGTAAAGTCCCGCTCCACCTCCTCGCCGCCAGCGGCCGGACGCGACACGGCCCGGCTCGTCTCGCGCGTCGATATCACAAAGTCCAGCGTCCCGTCCGCCGCTACACCGTTACTGATCACCAGTTCCCGCTCCGCCACCATGCCCGGCAGGTTCGTCACCACCAGCAGGTTCGTCGGGTTCACCACCAGCTCCGAACTCGTAAATATCGTCAGTGCCACGCCACGCGTCGTGCCCAGCCCCGTCGTCACGTTGCTGAAGCTCACCTGGTCCAGGTACACCCCTTCTCCCAGTGCGTTCGCCGCCGTGTTCACGCTCACCGTCACCGCTCCCACCGATCCCGCGCTCAGCACACCGCCCGTCGGCCCCACCGTTGTCCACGTCTGCGTGCTCCCGCCCGACCACTCAACCGCGACCGGTCCCGCGTTGCTCAGCGTGTATACCCCCGTGCCCGGACTGAATGGCCCACCCGGGTGCCCGCTCCACGCCTGCCCTGCCGGAGGATCCACGCGCAGGTAGTCTTCCACCCCCTGCCCGCTGAGCACCACGCTCACCTGCGGCTCATCCGCGTCGTTGCTGCCGATCACCACCGTCGCTTCGTTCGACTCCGTCCCCGCCGGCTGGTACCGCACCCCGATCGTCTCCGTCTGCCCGGGGCTTAACACCAGCGGCAAGGCCGGTACGTTCAACAGTTCGAACGCCCCGCTCCGTATCGTTGCCAGCGCCGTCGGCCCCTGCTGCGACTCCCCGCTGTACGCCGCCGGTTCCCAGCCCTGCACCAGGCCGTCGTCAAAATTCTCGCCGAAGACATCGAAACCCAAGGCCGTGATGATCAGATCGTGCGATGCGTTGCTGTTGACGACCTGAATCACGCCGGTGCTTGTCAGCGATTGAATGACCTCGCCGAACGGCATCGCGAAATCATTGGACGGTGAGATCGAATCGATAACCTGGATCGCACCCGGGATCGGAAGAATCTCAAGCGAGACCACGCGTTCACGCACAAAGCCGGATACCTCGTTCGAAAACGTAACGGCGGAATGATAGAGACCGGTGGGAAATGCGTAGACCGCAGGACCCAGCGACACGGTTACGCTGGTGCTGCTACCAGCCGTAAGCGTACCTCCGGTCGCAGTCAGACCGGCCCATGGTTGCGTGCTCTGCGCGTACCAGGGAAGATTGCTTGCCCCGGTATTGCGCACCGTGTACGTCAGGTTCGATGGCGCGAAGGGGCCGCCCGTGAATCCGGTCGTTACGAGCCCGCCGAGTGGCGTCACGACCAGGTCGTCAACGCGACGTCCCGTCAGGCACACATCATCGATGTTCCAGCCGGGATAGGTAACCGCGCCATCCGTCGCACCCATCGTCCAGCGAACATGCAGGTTCGGTTGGCCGTCCGCAACGGATGCAATATCGTAGTCAACGGCGATCCAGCCACCGTCACAGAAACTGACGCCGTCGTGAAACCATACGATCGTCCAGTTCGTTCCATCGGGACTAACCTCGACCGACGCGTTGTCAAAAGCGGAGTCATCAATGCCCAACCAACGACGGAAAGAAAGACGAACATCTTTATATGCCGCGCAGTCGATCGGCGGCGTGGTCAGGTGGTGCTGTGGAATGTTGTTCGAATAATCCCCGGCCAGGTTGTACCCGTATACATTTGTACCCGTGTATCCCGTCGTTGGATCACCGCAATCGCTTCCGCTGCCCAACGGCTGCCCGTAAGCCCATTGCCCCTCCGTCGTCCAGCCGGGATCGATTTCGAGATCGAAACACTGGATGTTATCGGGCGGCGGCGGTAGAACCGTCACGCTTATCGGGCGTGGATAAACGGCCCCGGAAACAGTATTGGAGAAGACCGCAACGGTGTCATAGGAGCCGACCGGCAGCGCGGCCGCCGCCGTGGTAATACTGACGGTAGCCACCTGCGTAACGCCCGAGGCCAGCAGCCCGCCCGCCGGCGCGACCTGCACCCAGGCCGCGGTCACCACGGTCGTCCAACTCACCGACACGGGCCCCGTGTTGCTGACCGTGTAGACCTTGCCCGTCCCGCCGAACGCGGTGTCTTCAACAAAACTCGCGCTCAGTCCGTCCGGCGGATAGACCTGCAGCTGGTCCGGCACGATCACCATCCGCACCGGGATCGTCACCTTCGACATCTGTACGTCATTGCCCCGTACCGTGATCTCGCCCTCGTACGTGCCCGGCGCTTCGTCCCCCGACACGAACGATACGCTCACCGTCTCGGCGTTGCCCGCGGCGATTCCCGTCGCGGACCGCGGATCGATCTCCAGCCACGGCGCATCCACCTCCGCCAGCGCATCGGCCAGGTTCATCCGGCCTCCCGACACACATAACCCCCCGAGCGTCGGGTCCACCGTGTCCATCAATGCCGCCTTCATCTCCGCCACCGTCAGCCCCTCGTTCTGCGACAGCAGCAGTGCACAGGCGCCCGCCACGTGCGGCGCCGCCATCGACGTTCCATTGAACGACACGTACCCGCCCCCGCGCTTGCAGCTCAGGATGCTCGTGCCCGGCGCCCCCAGGTCCACCGACTGCAGACCCCAGTTCGAAAAACTCGACCGCGCATCGTTGTGATCGCTCGACATCACGCTCACGACGTTCTCCGAGTCGTAGCTCGACGGGTAATGCGGCGTCGCGTCGTTGTCCCTCGCGCTGTTGCCCGCCGCCGCCACGAACACCACCCCGGTCGCACCGGCCGCGTCGATCACATCCTTGAGCGACTGGTCAAAGCCGCCACCGCCCCAGGAGTTGTTCATCACATGCGCCCCCATCAACGTCGCGTACTCGACGCACTCGATCGCGTCCGCCGTCGACCCGCTGCCACCCGCAGACAGGAACTTCAGCGCCATGATCCGCACCTCCCAGCTCACGCCCACAACCCCGACCCCGTTGTTACCGACCGCTCCCACCGTCCCGGCCACGTGCGTGCCGTGGTCATGGTCGTCCATCGGGTCGGCGTCTTCGTTCACGAAGTCGTAGCCATAGATGTCATCCACCTGCCCGTTGCCGTCGTCGTCGATCCCGTTGCCCGCGATCTCGCCCGTGTTGCTCCACATGTTCGCGCGCAGATCCTCGTGGTTGTAGTCCACCCCCGTGTCGATCACCGCCACCACCATCTGCTCACGACCCTGCTGCACGTCCCATGCCTCCGGCCCATCGATGTCCGCATCCGTCGTGCCCCCGGTCTGCCCCGTGTTGTGCAGGCCCCACAGTTCCGAGAAACGAGGATCGTTGGGTATCGTCGCCGTCGCCTCGACCAGGTAGTTCGGCTCGGCGTACTGCACCCCCGGCATCGCGTTGTAGGCCGCCAGTGCCCGCTCCACACTCAACTCCGCCGGCAGCTTCACCAGGCATAATCCGTGCACCAGCTTGCAGGCCCATACGATCTGGCCACCGCCCGCACGGTCCAGCTCCGGCGCCCAGTCCGCTTGCCCGCACTCGAACCGCACCAACAGCTCGCCCGCCACGTACGGCACCCCTTGCGCGATCCGTGTAAAGTCCCGCTCCACCTCCTCGCCGCCAGCGGCCGGACGCGACACGGCCCGGCTCGTCTCGCGCGTCGATATCACAAAGTCCAGCGTCCCGTCCGCCGCTACACCGTTACTGATCACCAGTTCCCGCTCCGCCACCATGCCCGGCAGGTTCGTCACCACCAGCAGGTTCGTCGGGTTCACCACCAGCTCCGAACTCGTAAATATCGTCAGTGCCACGCCACGCGTCGTGCCCAGCCCCGTCGTCACGTTGCTGAAGCTCACCTGGTCCAGGTACACCCCTTCTCCCAGTGCGTTCGCCGCCGTGTTCACGCTCACCGTCACCGCTCCCACCGATCCCGCGCTCAGCACACCGCCCGTCGGCCCCACCGTTGTCCACGTCTGCGTGCTCCCGCCCGACCACTCAACCGCGACCGGTCCCGCGTTGCTCAGCGTGTATACCCCCGTGCCCGGACTGAATGGCCCACCCGGGTGCCCGCTCCACGCCTGCCCTGCCGGAGGATCCACGCGCAGGTAGTCTTCCACCCCCTGCCCGCTGAGCACCACGCTCACCTGCGGCTCATCCGCGTCGTTGCTGCCGATCACCACCGTCGCTTCGTTCGACTCCGTCCCCGCCGGCTGGTACCGCACCCCGATCGCCTGCGTCTGCCCGGGGCTTAACACCAGCGGCAAGGCCGGTACGTTCAACAGTTCGAACGGTCCGCTCCTTATCGTTGCCTGCGCCGACGGCCCCTGCTGCGACTCCCCGCTGTACGCCGCCGGTTCCCAGCCCGCCGGGGCCATCACCACGTCGCCGCCCGCGTAGCTATGCCCGTTGTACCACTCCTGCTCCGCCCCCACGCTCTCTCCGCTCAGCTCCGCTTCCCCCACCAGCACGTCATCAAAAAAATGCGTCGAGATGAACCCCGGATCCGTAAACCCCAACAGCCCGATCTGCCCGCTCGCGAGATCCGTTGACACCAGGGTCTGCACCAGGTTTCCGTTGATGTAGAACTCGAATTGCGACCCCTCGGCAACGACCCTGAGGTCGTTCCACTGCCCCGGTGGATTGAGATGGGGGGAAGAGGTCCAGCCGGCGAGCAAGGTCACCGATCCGTCGATCAACTTAAAGACAAGGAACGACGTGTTATCGAATCCGAAGGCGTAGCACGATCCGCTACCGGGCTCGGCCTCGGCGCCCGGTGTTGCGCGGAAGATCATGTACGTGGCGTATCCATTGGACTCTTCACGTTTCAGTCGGGCTTCATAGGTGAAGTCGGAAAAGGTCTCGAGGCCATAGGCCGATACCATGCTCCGCGTGCTCGGAGGGGCCGCGATCGCGGCACGATATTCTCCGCCGACAACCGACCAATCCGCATCGACATCCTCTACCCAGCCCGTCGCCTGCCCGCTATTGAAGGTCTCACTGAACGCGTCGAATTCGATTTCGCTAATGATCAGATCATTCGAAAGGCTACTGTTCACGATCGTAACCGTGCCGGTCGACTCCAGGCCGATAATGGTGTCACCAAACGGCACCACGGCGTCATTGCTGGGAGCAATCGAGTCAATCACTCCGATCTCGCCAGGCGACAACAGCACATCCAGCACGGCGTCTATGTTCTGAATGGTGCCCTCCCCGACATTCACGAAACTCACCACAGCCGCGTATTGCCCGGTCGAAAGCGCGTCGGTCGGCGTCGTGAGCGAGAAAACAACGCTCGTTTCGGCGCCAGCCGGTAGATTGCCGAACCCGGGCGAGAGGCCCAGCCAGGGCGCAGCCGGGGCAGCCAACCAGGACAGGTTATTACTCCCCAGGTTGCGCACTGTGTAGGTGGCATTGGATGGATTGAACGGCCCGCCCCGGAAACCACTCGAGGCGAAAGCTGTCGCCGGTGCAATTCGCAGGTTGTCGATGGGCACACCTCGCAAGCACAGGTCGTCAATGTTCCACCCAGGGTAGGTGACCGACGCATCCGTGTTCCCCATGCGCCAACGAATCTGTAGCGTAGCCTGGTTATCGGCGAGGGCCGCGATGTTATAGCTTACAGGCTGCCATGCTCCGTCGCAGAAGGCACCGCCGGCATGGGCCCAGATCTCGGTCCAGATCGTGCCATCGGCACTGACCTCGACCGCGGCCTCGTCAAAGGCGTCGTTCTCCATGCCCAGCCATCTCCAAAACGAGAGTGTGACGTTGGTGAACCCGGAGCAGTCGATTGCATCCGTGGTGAGATAGGTCGGACCCAGATTGTTGGCGTAATCACCCGCCAGATTGTAGCCATACACGTTGGTGCCCGTGTACCCGGAAGCCGGGTCGCCGCAGGCGCTGCCCGCGCCTGTCGGTGAACCGAAAGCCCACTGCCCCTCCGTCGCCCAGCCGGGGTCCACCTCGAAGTCGTGGCAGACGATCGGCTGATCGGCACAGGCCGACAACGATACCAGTAGCAAGGCCCACAAGACCCCCCATAGAGATGTTCCGGATATTTGACGCCCCGACATAAATCAACCCCAAGCGAGCCCTAAATTATACCAAAAATAGTCGTTTTTTACAATAGAGGCCCCTAATCAGGCCCTCCAAACCTACCGCGGGATGCATGCCGTCTTGGACGGCGTGTCGGCTCAAGAATCCGCGCGCGCGCTGGCGGGCTTGCCACGACCGGTACGAACTGCTGTAATATCGAGCATGCTCGGTCTTTCAATGGTTGCTGAGAGTGTCGTGATGCTGATTCTAGCGCTCGCCGCCGCCGGAGCATTTGCGACGATCCTAATCGTCTTCCTGCGTAAGCTCAGCAATCTCGAAAAGTACAAATAGGCGGCAAGCTTCTCACGCGCCCGCTCCTCTTCTGACCGCGACGCCCACGCGCTCGAGCCACCGCCCCCCCCATTCGTCCTATCGGGAACCTGGCGCACGCTGCGAAAGAATCTGCAAGCCGTGTACCAGGACGAAAACGGCCACGCCGAGAACGTACACGATAAATTTCGAGACACCGAACTGTGCCGCGAACAGATCCGGACGCAGCAGAAGAAATACGGTCAGCGCGAGCAGAATGGCCTCGTGAATCCGGTTTCGACGAAGAAGGAAATTCTGAGTCAACGAGGCAAAGGCGAACATCGCGATCACACCCGTGATAAGGATAATCACAATATGCCCCACGCCGGACACATTGATGAGCAACAGGTCCGTGTTGAAGATGAACATGAAGGGCAGTATCGCCGTTCGGATATCGTACTTAAACCCCTGGATGCCGGTACGAATCGGGTCCGCCTTGGAAATCGCGGCGGCCGCATAGGCCGCCAAGCCCACCGGCGGGGTATCGTCGGCAAGAATGCCGAAGAAAAAACAGAAAAGATGTGCCGCGATCAGCGGCACCACGAGGCCCATCTCGGCGCTAAGGTCGCGGATCAAGGGCACCGTCAGAATCACCATCACGATGTAATTCGCGGTCGTGGGCAGCCCCATGCCGAGTATCAGGCTCGCGACGGCAGTGATCAGCAGCAGCAGCACAAAGTTTTCGCCCGCGATGGCGTGCACAACCTCCACGATCCGCGCGCCCAGGCCAAGGTTCACCACGCCGACGATAATTCCGGCGGCGGCGACAGCAACGCCGATAGGCATCATGTTGCGGCCGCCCGCGACCAGGCTGGCCCATAGCTGGTTCGCCGTCAATCGAAGCGCGGCCGCCAGGCTTTCGCGGCGGCGCGTGGCGTTCCACACGTTGCGCAGCACGACCAGGGCCGCGAGTGCCAGAATCGCGTAGAAGGCCGAGTACTCCGGTGAGTAGCGCTTCACCACCAGCACGTAAATCAGAAACGCGATCGGTATCAGGAAGTGCACGCCCCCGATGAAAGTCTCGCCGAAGCGCGGCAGGTCCTTGGGGTCCATACCCTTGAGCCCCAGCTTGGAGGCCTCGAGATGCGTAATGTAGATCAGGGCGATGTACGAGATGACCGCCGGAACAAACGCAGCGCGCACGACCTCGTAGTAACTGAGTCCGCAGTAGACCGCCATGAGAAAAGCCGCCGCACCCATAATCGGCGGCATGAGTTGGCCGTTTGTACTCGCCGCAACTTCGATCGCGCCGGCCTTGACGGCGGGATAGCCCGCCTTTTTCATCAACGGGATCGTGAACGTGCCCGTTGTCACCGTGTTGGCGATACTCGAGCCAGACACCATGCCCGTCAATCCGCTGGCCAGGACCGCGGCCTTCGCGGGTCCGCCCTTGAAGCGCCCCAACAGGGAGAACGCGAGCTGGATAAAATACTGGCCGCCGCCCACCTTCTCCAGCATCGCCCCGAAAAGGACGAACAGAAACACAGTCTTGGCCGAAACGTCGAGCGGAATGCCGTAAATTCCCTCGGTCGACATCGCCAACTGGCCGATCAACTTGCGCAAGGACGCGCCTTTCGCGGACAGGATATCCGGCATGAACTCACTGCAAAAGCTGTAGAGAATGAACAGCAACGCAATGATCGGGAGCGGTTTACCCAGCGCGCGACGCGCGGCCTCGAGCAACAGGCTGACGAGAACCACGCCGGCAAAGATGTCTCTCGGATAGAGCGATCCGCGCCGCTCCGCGATCCCGGCGTAGTCGATGGCGTAATAGAGCGCCGCCAAAACGCCGAGAACGGCAAGCACGTAGTCGGGCCAGTAAATACGATCCGTCTTGTACAGCACCCCGGCCGGGCCGCTCCCGGTTCGATCAATCCATCCGATGATGCGGCGCCCCTTCAACATCGGAAAACTCAGGAAAACGAGCGCCAACGCGAACGCCAGGTGAATGCAGCGTGTGATATCCGAATTGAGAAGCAGGACCGTGGGTAGCGCGAACTGGAAGAGGGACCAGGCGCCCGCAAGCAGTGGAATCAGGATACCGGCGACGCCCCGGAGCGTCCGCGATCCGAATTCCGCCTCAACGTACGCGGAGGCATCGGTATTCGGATCGTCGCGCGGCGGCGTCATTCCAATATGCCCGCTTCGCGGTAGTACCGCTCAGCGCCGGAATGGAGCGGTGCCGTCAGTCCTTCGCGCATGCTTGCATGGCTGAGATTCCCGAGGGCGGGGTGTAACTTCTTGAACTCGTCGAGATTCTCGAAGACTTCCTTCACGACCGCGTAGACGACGTCGTCGCTGACTGTCGATGAGGTCACGAACGTCGTCACCACGCCGATGGACACCACATTTTTCGTGCTGGAGGCCATCGGGTAGAGCTTGTCCTCGACGGGGATGATGGCGGTGGCGTAGTACGGGTGCTTCTCAAGCAACGCCTCCATGCCCACGATCGGCACGAAGTGAACCTTGCGCTTGCCGGACGTTGCTTCCTGGATCGTTCCCGCCGGATGACCAACCGTGTAGAAGAACGCATCGATGCGATCGTCCTGCACCATCTTCGGCGCTTCCGCGGCCTTCAAGGACTCGGCGCGCAAATCCTTATCCGGGTCGATTCCCGCCGCGGCGAGGATGTGCAACGCATTGCCCCGGTGCCCGGACCCCGGATTTCCGATGTTGACGCGCTTGCCCTTTAGATCAGCTAACGATTGAATCCCGCTGTCGTCCGCAGCCACGAGCGTGACAATCTCGGGATGCAGGCTAAACACAGAGCGCAGATTTTTCTGCGGCGTGCCGTCCCAATCGGCTTCGCCGTGCCAGGCCTGGTACTGGCGGTCCGATTGCGCCACACCGAACTCGATATCGCCCGTGAGCACAGCGTTGATGTTGTAGACCGATCCGCCGGTGGATTCGACCGAGGCACGAATCCCGTACTCCGCGCTCTTGCGATTGATCATCTTGGAAATCGCGCCCCCCACCGGGTAATAGACGCCGGTCACGCCACCCGTTCCGATCGTTACAAATTTTCGCTTGGGGCCGGACTCGGTCCGCGAGCAACCGACCAGCAGGCCGAGGCAGATAGCAGCGACGAAGATGCGTTTCATGGGCTTGTTTCCTCCAGAGAATTGATCGATCGGATACGTTCATCGCACACTGCCACATTGGGCAAACCTTTGTCAAACGAGCCCGGTAAGTGACTCGCGCGACCGTCCCTCGACAAATCAAGATCCATCCAGATCACGGGTGTGTAGCACCGGGATGAGCTGTAAGGCACCCACCGCAAGCCCCCGTTTTCAGTCGGTATTCACAACAGCAACAGCGGCCTGGCGCCACAACCCGTATCGCCGGGACGGCCAGGCGAGTAAACGGCCGGGAAGACGTTGCGGTTCTATGTCGGCTGGATCTCGCCGCGCCGGCGGATGATCGCGTCCGCCAGCTCGGTAAGATGTGCCTGCGGCAGCGTCCGAGCCGTCTCGAGGCAGGTCGCCGGACAGTTCGAATGATTCAGGACGGCGCCGACCATAGCGGCACTCAATTTGTCGTTGGCTTCCTTGAGGGCGAGATCGAACAGTTTCTCCACGCCCTCCGGGTTGAGATCCTGCTCGTGCCTAACGTACGACTGAAAGGCCTTCCATCGATAGTGCTCAGGATTCGGGTCGCGCGTTCGTTCGCATTCATGGTCGAAGTGGCGCAGGATGGATTCGGTGATCACGCCCGCGTCAACCCAGGCCGTGGTGAAGCCGAGCCGTCCGAAAATCTCACTGGACTCCATGTTCATGCAATGCCCGGGCCTGCCCGCAGGCGCCAGGGCCGACGAGACGCCGACCCCGTTTAGCTAGGACTCCGCCTTCTTCTTCGCCGCTTTCTTTTTGGACCCGGTCGTGGTCGCCGCTTTCTTTTTGGGCCCGGCCGTGGATTTCTTTTTTGCGCCTGCCGGCTTCGCCGCCTCGTCCGCGTTGTTCGGTGCAGCGCCCCCATCGAGCTCGGCGAGCATCAATGCGTTCACGCGCGTGGCGAACGAAGATGGGTCACTGAGTTTGGAGCCCTCGGCGAGTACGGCCTGGTCGTAAAGCAAACGCCCGTAACCTTCGATCGCGGGATCGGAATCATTGTCGTCGTAGCGCTTCTGCAGCGCCACGACCACCGGGTGCGAGGCGTTCAACTCGAGAATGCGTTGCGACGGCGGAACGCCCGCGTCCTGCCCCATGCGCTTCATCAGTCGCTCCATGTGGGCACTCATCTCATGCTCGTCAGCAACAAGGCAAGCGGCACTGTCGGTGAGCCGGCTGGAGAGGCGCACTTCCTTGACCTCGCCGATCTTTTCTCCGAGGTGCCCGAGCAGCCCCTTGAAGGTCTTCTCGTCCTTTTTCTTCTGTTTCTCGTCAGACTTGTCCCCGCCGATGTCGCCCTTGTCCGCCGCCTTCAGCTTTTTGCCATCGTATTCCTGAAGGGACTGCGTCACCCACTCGTCGATCGGGTCACTCAGCAGGAGAACCTCCTGCCCGCGTGCCTGGAAGACTTCGAGATAGGGCGACTCGCGCATGTCGTCCAGGTTCTCGCCGACAAGGTAGTAGATCTCCTCCTGGTCGCTGGGCATCGCCGCGACATAATCCTGCAGGGTCACATGCGTGTCATCATCGTCGGACTTGGTCGAGCGAAAGAGGAGCAGGTCGGCCAGCTTGTCCTTGTTCTCGAAGTCGGCGTGCACGCCTTCCTTTAGGACAGCACCGAACGCGGAGTAGAAGGTCACGTAATCGTCGTAGCGCTTCTCCTTCATGTTTTTCAAGGTGCCGATCAGCTTCGCGACCAGGTTCTTTTTGATCTTTTCGAGCATCGGGTTGTGTTGCAGCATCTCACGCGAGACGTTGAGCGGAAGGTCGGAAGCATCGACGACACCCTTCACGAAGCGAAAGTACTCGGGGATCAGGTCCTTGCAGTCGTCCATGATGAAGACGCGCTTGACGTAAAGATGGAGTCCCGTCTTGGAGTCGGGCATGAAGAGGTCGAAGGGCCGCTGGCGCGGCAGATAGAGCAATGCTCGAAACTCAATCACGCCTTCCGCCGTATAGTGAACGGTCTCCAGCGGGTCGTCGTAGTTGTGCGAGACGTGGTGGTAGAATTCCTTGTGCTGCTCCTCGTCGACGTCGTCCTTGGGCCGCAGCCAGATGGCCTGTTGTGAATTAAGCGTCTCCTCCTCGATCGTGGTCGTCTTCTCCTCGTCCTCGCCATCGCCGGATGTCTTCTCGACGTCCATGACCACCGGGTGCTCAATGAAGTCGGAGAACTTGGTAACCAGTTGGCGGAGCTGCCACTGCTGAAGGTAGTCGCTCGCTTCCTCGCGCATATGCAACGTGATGTCCGTTCCGCGCGAGGTCTTCTCGACTTCTTCGAGCGTGAAGGTACCGCTACCATCCGACTCCCACTTGATGGCCCCTGACTGCCCCGCGGCGCGGGAGACAACCGTAACCCGGTCCGCGACCATGAACGCGGAATAGAAGCCCACGCCGAATTGCCCGATCAGCTCGGGCAACTCCTTGTCCTTGGCCTCCTGTATCTGATCCATGAAGGCGCGCGTGCCGGAACGGGCGATCGTGCCGAGATCCTCCGCGACCGTTTCGCGACTCATGCCGATTCCGTTGTCTGTGATCGTAAGCGTCTTCTCCTCTTCATTGGCGACCAGCTTGATTTTCCACTCCGCGTCGCCCTCCAGGATATCGGCGTTGGTGAGGGACTCGAACCGCACCTTGTCGATCGCGTCGGCCGCATTGCTGATCAATTCGCGGAGAAAGATCTCCTTATGCGAGTAGAGCGAATGGACAATAATGTCCATCAACTGCTTCATCTCCGTTTTGAACTCGTGTGTCTCGGCCGTCATCGTCTTCCTCCTCTGTGCTAACGCGGTATGAAGTTTGTCCGGGGCGTAATGGTCAGAATGGTTTCGGCCACCAGGCGCGCCGTGTTATCGAGATCTTTTAACGAGCAGGTCTCGACCTGCGTGTGCATGTATCGATTGGGAATCGACACCAGGGCCGTAGCCACACCTTCACGGGTCACCTGCAACGCCGCCGCATCGGTGCCTGTGACGCCGGGATCGGTGGTGAACTGGTGGGGAACCTTCTTCTTGCGGGCGACCTCCACGAGGCGCTTACCCAGCACCGGGTTGATATTCGGGCCGCTACAAAGAATCGGACCTTTGCCGAGCGCAACGTCGCCGACGATCCGCTTATCGATACCGGGCGTATCTGATGCGAACCCGACATCGAGCGCGATCCCAACCTGCGGGTCGATCCCGTAGGCGCTGGTACGGGCGCCGCGAATACCGATCTCTTCCTGCGCGGTGGCCACCGCGTAGACACTCACCGACAGTTTGCGACGGCGCAGACGTTTCATCACTTCCGACGCGACGAAAGCACCGGTCTTGTTGTCGCAACTCTTTGAGCTGAAGAGGTCGTTTTTCAGCATCATGAAATTTGGCGTGTACGATGCGTAGTCCCCGACCTTCACGTGTTTTTCGGCGTCCTTGCGGTTTCGCGCGCCGATATCGATCCATACGTCCTTGATCTCAACGGCCTTACGACGTTCCTCCGGGGAGGCCAGATGGATCGCCTTTTTCCCGATCACGCCGTCGATCGTGCCCTTCTCCGCGAGCACCTTGACCTGGCTGCCCGGCAAGGTCACACGATCGATTCCGCCGACGGCCGCCACGTGCAGATATCCGTTGTCGGAGATATGCGTCACGATGAAGCCGATTTCATCCAGATGTCCGGCCAGCATGATACGCACATCGGCACCGGGATTAAGAACAGCGATCGCATTTCCGTGAACGTCGGTCCGTACCTCATCGGCGTATTTTTGCGTGCGCTGCACCCAGACGCGCCGCGCTGCGTTCTCGAAACCCGAGGGCCCGCACTGCGCCAGCAGCTTCTTTAGAAAATTGAGTGATTCTATATCCATCTATCTTTTTCCTCCCTGTGCAGCCGCGGAATCTTCATTGAAAAAAGGCGTGGTATTATGCGCATTCCTCGGCCGGTGTAAAGTCTCGTGTACAACGTGCCGGCCGGTTGCGCCGGTTCGGACGCTGTCCGCCAATCTGGCTTGTCAAAATATTCGCGCTGTGGCATTACTTATCCTTGGGCTGAGGCCAATTATGCGCGCTAATCTGTTCAATAAAATATGGGATCTGCACACCGTCGGGCAGCTGTCGTCCGGCCAGGACCAGCTCTTCATAGGGCTGCATCTGGTTCACGAGGTCACCTCGCCCCAGGCGTTCCAGATGCTGAAGGAGCGGGATCTGGCGGTCCGTCATCCGGAAAGGACGTTCGCGACGGTGGATCATATTGTACCCACCAGCACGCAGACCCGCCCCTTTGCCGATGCGCTTGCGGAAAAAATGATGCAGGCGATTGAAAAGAATGCCGACGAGCACGATATCTCGTTTTTTGGACTGGATTCCCAAAACCAGGGCATCGTGCACGTCATCGGCCCCGAATTGGGCCTGACCCAGCCGGGCATGACCATCGCCTGCGGCGATTCGCATACCTCGACGCACGGTGCTTTCGGCGCGATCGCTTTCGGGATCGGCACCTCGCAGGTCCGTGATGTGCTGGTTTCACAGACGCTGGCGATGTCCCGCCCGCGTGTTCGTCGCATTTCGATCGATGGCGCGCTGGGTCAGGGCGTTTACTCCAAAGACGTCATTCTCCGCATCATCGCCGAGCTGGGCGTCAACGGCGGCATCGGATACGCCTACGAGTTCTCCGGAACGGCCATCCGGGCCATGAACATGGAAGCGCGCATGTCGATCTGCAACATGAGCATCGAAGGTGGCGCGCGCGTCGGCTACATCAATCCTGACGACGTCACCTTCGAATACCTGGACGGACGGCCCTACGCGCCGAAGGACATGGCTCGCGCAACGGCATTCTGGCAGTCCATCGCCTCGGACGACGATGCCGACTATGACGACATCGTGGTCTTTGATGCGGATACAATCGAACCGATGGTGACCTGGGGCATCAACCCGGGACAGGCCGTCGGCGTAACGAAGACCACTCCGGAAATCGCGGCCCTGCCGAACGAGGAACGGGAGACTGCCGAGCAGGCCTACCGGCACATGGACCTGGAAGAGGCGCAACCGGTCGGTGGCATACCCATCGACGTCGCCTTTATCGGCTCCTGCACCAACAGCCGGATCACCGACCTGCGCGAAGCGGCACACATTGCACGCGGGCGACGCGTCGCCAATGGCGTCAAGGCGCTCGTCGTGCCCGGATCCCGTCAGGTTCACCGCCAAGCGGTCGAAGAGGGGCTCGATAAGATTTTTACGGATGCCGGCTTCGAATGGCGCGCCGCCGGATGCTCGATGTGTCTGGCCATGAATCCCGATCAGCTGCAAGGCCGGGAAATCTGTGCTTCCTCGTCCAATCGTAATTTCATCGGTCGACAGGGCTCCCCCACCGGGCGCACCATGCTGATGAGCCCCGCAATGGTTGCGGCGGCGGCCGTAAAAGGCGAAATCACCGACGTCAGGGAGCTGCAGTAATGGACTTATCGCGCGCCCAGATCAGCGGAACCGGCATTCCCGTACGCGGCAACGACATCGACACCGACCGCATCATTCCGGCACGGTTCATGAAGTGCGTCACGTTCGAGGGCCTGGGCGAGTACGCCTTTCATGACGAACGGTTCGCCGAAGACGGCAGCGCCAAAGACCATTCCTTCAACGACGAACGATACCGGAACGGAAACATCCTGATCGTGAACAAGAACTTTGGTTGCGGCTCATCCCGCGAACACGCGCCGCAGTCCCTGAACCGATTCGGCATCACCGCCGTGATCGGAGAAAGCTTTGCAGAGATCTTCGCGGGGAACTGTGCGGTAATGGGCATTCCCGCCGTCCGCGCCACCGAAAACGATGTGCAGCAATTGATGTCTGGTGTGGAAAAGGACCCTTCGGTCGACGTCGCGATCGACCTGGAGGAACAGGCCGTTCGTTTCGGCACGGAACAGTTCGCCGTGACCCTGCCCGACTCCGCGCGCAAAGCACTGATCAGTGGCACCTGGGATACAACTGCCATGCTACTCGCGAACGACGCGGCGATCGCTGCAACGGCTGCGCGGATTCCATACATGGTTGATTTCGCCGTGTCCAAATCTTGAACCAATCCACGGGGAGGGCCGCATCACCGGACCAGCCCAACTTCGCCGGCTGCTCACCAAGCCGGGCATCATCCGCAGCCTTGGGGCACACGATGTCTTCACCGCATTGATCGTTGAACAGACGGGCTTTGAAACCGTCTTCATCGGTGGCTTCGGCACCAGTGCTTCACAACTTGGCCTGCCCGACCTCAATTTTCTCTCTATGACGGAAATGGCCGATGCCGTGCGCCGCATGGCGACGCGCGTCTCGATTCCCGTAATCGCCGACGGCGATACTGGCCACGGTGATTTGCACAACGTCGCGCGCACCGTGGAAGCATTCGAGCGCGCCGGGGCGGCGGCAATTCTCCTCGAAGACCAAGTCATGCCGAAACGATGCGGACACTTTTCCGATAAACATGTCATCCCCGCGGCCGACATGGTTAAAAAATTCAAGACGGCCCTTGCGGCACGGAGCAATCCCGATTTCGCGATCTTTGCCCGTACCGACGCGAGGCAAATGAACGGCCTGGATGATGCGATCGCGCGCATCAATCGCTATTGTGATGCCGGTGCCGACGTAGCTTTTATCGAGGCTCCGCAATCGCGCGACGAATTGGAAGAGATCCCAAGACGTGTCGACTACCCGCTCATGGCAAACATGCTCACCGGTGGCGTGACGCCGATTCTCAGCAGTACCGAGCTCGCGCAAATGGGGTACAAGATTATGGTCTGCCCCATCGAGTCACTCAGCGTCTGCGCCGCCGCCATGCAGGCACTCTGCGCCGCCCTGCGTGACGAGGGCCGGGTCGACGCCGTCGCGGATGCAGCCCTGTCGTTCGACCAGCTCAAGGCCCTGCTCGGCCTCGATCGCTACGTCGGGATTTCTTCCGAATCGGGAGACGACGCGCCGGGTTCCGACTAGCCCGGAAACAAAAAGCATGTCCGCCGCGGGGGGACGGACATGCTTTCGAAGACGTCCCGATCGGCACGGGTTAATGCTTGTGGCTGGACCCTTCGTGCTTGTGCCCTGATCCCTCCGCCTTAGGGCTGGAACCCTCAGCCTTGCCGCGCGCAGGCGCCTCGGCAAGCTTCGCGCCGGTCATGATCGTCACGCCGGAGCGTTCGGATACCTTTCCTGAAAGCGTCACCTTCTGTGCGGCGTGGGCGGCAAGATGTGCTCTCATCTTTTCATCCGGAGCCAGGAGCACAACGTCTCCAGCCGGCATCAGCAATCCAACCGGACCGCCCGCGGCGATACAGCCTTTGGCACACGCCGCGTGCGCTGGCCCCTTGTCCCCGGCCTTGACGTAGCACTTGAGGTCCACCACTTCACCGGTCACCACCTTCGCGGCGGCCGGCGCCTTGACACTGCCTGCGCGCTTACCACTGCCTTCGGCGTGCACCATCGCCACGCCAATCATTCCCGCTACGGCCGCAACACCCGCGAACCGCATTGCTGTGCTTGTCTTCATTTGCTGATCTCCTGTATTTGTTCAGACTTTGTGTAACGCGCGTTTCATCTCGACGCACAAATCCCTGACAGCATCCGTCTATTCGCCCGGCCGCGTCAAGCATGTCAGTTTATGTTGCGCCGGTTGCCGATACGCCGCTCGGCCAATGACTCAACTCCGATCGCGATCCAAAGCAGGCCGTGCTCCAGAGCACGTGTCCCGGTGTTCCAGGTCTCCGGCATATCGTTGTATTCGTAATAGAAGAGCATGTAATAAAGACCCCAGAGCCCGCTCAGAATCAGCAGCCAGGCGCGCGGACGAAGCGCCGTGACCGCAATTAAGCCGATCGCGTACCAGGGAAACACGGCTGGAATGAACAGGAACCAGACCAATAACGATCGCTGCACAGCCGTGACGGCCGATCCCGGCGAAGCATCGCCGCGTAGATACCGGACGCAGGTCCAGCCAACGAGGAGCACCACGATGCCTACGCTCGTGGAACGTGGTGCCGGACTCAGCCATGCGATCACGCCGAAGGCCCCTTCGTTGCGGACCCAGTCCCGCCCATATTCCCGGAGTCCCGCCGTCAACTGTGCCAGACCGACGTCCATGAACGGCAGGTACGCGACGAAACAGAGGCCCGCGGTCACACCGCAAAAGAGTGTCGCCGCGCGAAAAGATCCGCGCGTGCGGAGAATCACGGTGAGCGCAACGGGCAGGACCACAAGAGGATAGATCTTCGCCAAGACCGCGCCGGCACAGGCCGCCGCTGCCGCAAAGACCCACTTCAGTTGCCCATCCGCCAGTCGTCGCTCCAGCGCCAGGACGCAGATTACGAGGAACAGACCAACCAGGCTGTCCAGGTGTGCCGAGTTCGCCACCTCCTTGAGTACGATCGGATTCCAGGCATAGATCAGCACCCAGGCGCGCGGACGCCGAAGAGCCTGCAGGGCCGTCAGGATCGCGCCAATGGTCAGCATGTCCACGGCAAGGAACACGATCCGTTGTCCGAGCCAGTCCCAGGGCGTAAGCCATGCGCCAAGCAAGAAGGCCCACTGTGCGACCGGCGGGTAAATCGTTGAAACCTCCGGATACCCGATGCGATCCAGAATAACCTGGGCGTCCGCGTCCGCCAGGGCATCCGCAAAGGGTTGCGGCGCCAGGGCGACGACGTCGAGTGGTGCAAAAGCATACGGATTGACACCATGCAGCAACGCGGCCCCGTCCAGCACGTAGCGATAGCAATCGTTTTCCTGGATCAGACCAGATGGGAGCATCATCAGCCGCGCGGCAACGGCGACACCCAGAATGAAAGGCAGCCGAATTGAGACATCTTGCGCATGGCGCATAACGCGCCAACCGGCAGACAGAAACCCCAGCCATCCGATCGCGTACGCCGTCACAAAGAGCGGTATCGGGCGCTCCGCGTGTCCATCGCCGTAGACGAACTGACCGCTTAGCCAGGTAGTCGACAGGCTGAAAATCAGGACACAGAGCGCCGAAGCCAAGTCGGCAGCTACGAATTTCGCTTTCATCAATATGGGGGCAACGCGCAATGGATCATACACGTTCGCGACGTCTATGTCCTGCCGGACAGGTTGCCGCGCAGGCCCCGCCCCACATTGCGTCGATGCGTTCGAGCGGACTTGAATCCTGCACGATTTGTCCCCTATCCTTGAAATCTTGATGCAACAAGTCCATATCGCACGCGCGCCCGTCCGCGTCGACCCGGCCGGCGGTGGCACGGACGCACCGCCCTTCTGCACCGACTACGGCGGGAGGGTTGTGAATTTCGGCGTCGCGCTCTACATCCACGCCCGACTTGCGATCCGGAACGACGACCCGACGGTCACGATCACAAGCCGTGATCTGGGTGTGACTATCGAGTCCCCCAACGTCCAGGCACTCGAAATTAACGGTGAGCTGGATCTGCTCAAAGGGATTGCTCGGCGCATGGACCCCCCGTGGGGATTTCACCTGACGGTCGAGTCCGACGTGCCACCCGGAAGCGGACTTGGATCATCCGGGGCGGCCAGTGTCGCCTGCGTGGGCGCGTTCGATCAGGCATCCGGCATCGACCGCAGCCAGGTTGAGGCCGCCGAGCTGGCCAACGCCGTGGAGCGTGAGGACCTCGGCATGCCGGGCGGCAGCCAGGACAGCTACGGGGCGGCGCTTGGCGGCATGAACCTGATTACCTACCATCGGGACGGCAAGACAACGGCCCATTCACTCGCCGTGCCCGATGCGATGCGGCATGAGCTCAATCGGCGAAGCGTGCTGGTGTATACGGGCGAAGTCCATCTCTCGGGCAGTATTCACCACGACATCAAAGAGAGTTACGCCCTGGCCGACAGTCCGACGGTGGACGCGATGAAGCATCTTGCGCGTGTCGCAGCATCCGCCGCGGAAGCACTTGAAGCCGGCGAGACCGATCGATTCGGTGCCTGCCTTGCGGAGAACTGGGTTCATCATAAGCGCCTGCACCCCAGCTGCACGAGCGCCCGGCTTGAGGCGTTCTACGACGCGGCGCGTGCCTTCGTCGTGGGCGGAAAAACATGCGGTGCCGGAGGGGGCGGCTGCATCCTGTTTCTGGCCCGAGAGGGCCAACGACACGATCTGCGCGAGACCTGTATCGGCCTGGGGGGGGTTCCCTACCCCTTTCAGATTGCGCCGGAAGGGCTTGTTCGGTGGTCGGTATAGATCGGCTGCAACCCACTCGATAATGGGTACTTCGAGCCCTCCCAGTCGCCGCACACGGCGAAAGATGGCGTCGTTACACATGCGTTTGATGCGTGGGATTCTCTCCAGATCCATGCGGCGGATCAGTTCGCGCGCATGTCGTTGTCCCTCTTTTTCAGTAGCGCCGGATTTACAGCAGCACAAGTACTTGGTGCTGCCAAGTACGCGCTCGCGGTTTTGACCGGCCCGCGCAATCCTGAGAACCCGTCAACGCCCTGGATTGTCGGGGAATGGTCTTTTTTATGCCGTTTGAAGTCGGACTTGAACGGGGGCACGCTTTGTGCTCCGATAAAAGGCGGTGGAAAGCAGTCGCACAATACATTTCCGTCGTGGCTTCACGGTATTGGAGATCATGATTGCAGTGGGCATCATCGGCCTGCTCGCATTGATCGCAATTCCGGCCTTTATGAAGGCACGGCAAAGAACCCAGGTGACGCAGATAGCCAGCAATTTGCGCGTGTTTAGCCATGCGTTCCAGCAGTACGCAATCGAGAACGGAGACTACCCGCCGGATTCACACCTGCCCGCCCCGTACCATCTGCCGAACACCCTGATAGAGGAGTATATCAATGCGCCGCTCTGGGCGGCAACGACATCCCTCGGCGGCAACTACAACTGGGAGGGGCTCGACAGCTATCCGTATGCCGGCATTTCGATCTTTGCGGCTACTGCGCCAGTTGCACGTTTCCAGGAGCTGGACGAGATGCTGGATGACGGCGTTCTGTCCGAGGGCCAATTCCGCCAGACACCGAACGGTCGCTACACGTTTATCGTCGAGGAATAACTCCGGGCACGTCGCCTACAGCAGCGTAACGCGCTGCGTCTTGGGGTCGACCAGTGACGACAGGTATTCTGATAGATCGCGAGCCAGCTGTGTATCTGCGCCGGACTGGACCATCTGGTGATCGATCACAACCAATCCGTCGTCGCCCGATTCTGCTTCCTTTGCGTCACGGAAACGCTTCTGGGGATCGGGATCGATCAGGCGCTGGATGATTCGAACCAACGGTTCGTTGCGGCGCACGTCGTCCGGCAGTAGGCTATCGAGTCGAGCCGGTAACTCCATCTTCACACCCAGCAGGCGAGCCTCATCGATAACGCTGACATCCAGCATTGGTTTACCCCGTAACAACTCCAGGCCCAGAAGACCCACGCTGTAGAGGTCGGTCGCGATCGATCCCGTGCGGCGCTCATGTGTCTCGGGCGCCATATACAGTGGCGACCCCAGAAGGAAGGACACTTCTTCGCCGACCATTACCGCTCGTCCGAAGTCAACGACTTTAACGGTGCCCAAGCGGTCAATCATGATGTTGCCGGGCTTCACGTCATAGTGCAGGAAATTCATTTCGTGCAGCCGTTCGAGGCCGCGCAGGACGCGGCGCAGCACGTAGACCACAACCTCCGGCCGCAGCCGGGCGGGGCTGTCCGGATCGAATACAAACAGCCGCCCACACAATCGCCCCCAGTCGTCCGGCCCCGTCCGTTGCTTTGCCACTTGCAAGTTTTCGGGATTAAGCAATCGCGTCAAATCAAGTCCGTCGATCGCGTCCATCTGGACGTATCCGATGCCGTAAGTCTCTTCGTAGGAGTGACGCGATACGAGATTCGGGCTCTGTAAGACCTGCAGCTGCGTCAATTGCGATGCGATGCGGCCCATGTCCCGCCAGTATTCCTGCGGCGAGCGATAAAGCTCCGGATCCATCACCTTGATGGCGTGACGCGTTATGCACCCGCGTGCGCCCTGACGCAGGCCCAGGAAAACGACGCCCTGACGTCCGCGGCCAAGCTCCTCCAGCAACTGGTATGCGACCGGGTAATGAATGCCACGCGCATCTAGAATCGCGCGGTAGTGCCGCCGCAACTCGTCCATGGCAACCGCCGTCTGGTCGGGCACCGGCGCCGGATCCTCGCCCTGCGGCATCACCAGCGTCGAGGCGACAGATACCGGCCGTTTCAGAGCGCCTACAGTCGTCGATCCATCGGCCGCGATCAGTTTTTTGTCGGTAGTCATCCTGCCTTTAATCTAAAAATAATCAGGTTATCGCCAATCGTCAAGCTCGATACAGCCAATCCATTAAGCCCTGAATACGTATATCCTGACCTAATCATGACACGCCCGGACGGATATGGCAAGTGAATGCTTGCAGGATCATTGATCGTTATGATTAGATTCGATCATGTTCGATCAGGAGCGGCAACATAGTATATGCACCCTCATCGCCCGAAACGGGCGGCAAACTGTGCGTGAACTGCAGTCTGCGCTAGGCGCTTCTCCGGCCACTATTCGGCGTGACCTCACCCATCTTGACCGTATCGGTCGTATTATTCGCGTACACGGGGGGGCGATCGATCCAGGGCAATTTGGAGGGGAAAAGACCTTCGACGATCGCGGTCGTCGAGAGCGTAGATCGAAAGCTGCGATCGCTGACAGCGCTGTCGATATTGCACGGGGCTACGGCGTCGTATATGTCGACGCGGGCACGACCTGCCTCCCGATTGGCCGTCGATTGTTGGGTGTCGCCGATCTCACGATTTATACGAATTCGATCCCGCTCGCCGCGACACCGGGTACCGCGGCGGAAGTCGTCTGTATCGGCGGCACGGTCAAGCACGTCAGCAGCGCACTTGTCGACGGCCTCGCACTGGGATGGATCCGACGTCTGCGGTTTCCGCTCGCATTCATCGGAGCATCGGGCCTGTCTGCGACTGACGGTGCGTCAGCGAGTGCGACCGACGAAGCAGCACTCAAACAGCTCGTTATCGAACGCTCCGAACGGTCCGTGCTCGTCGCGGACAGCACCAAGTGGGATCGCGCGGCCGATGTCGTCTTTGCCGACTGGCCCGTCATCAACGACTGGATCTGCGACGACCGCCTCGCGCCGCGCGCCGCGAAGGCGGTTCGCGATCACGGCGTCAACGTGATCCTAGCCTGAGCCCCGGTTCCCGGCATGCCAACCAATATTGATAGTCCTTCCGCCCTACCCACCGACTGAGAAAGCTGCCGCGTGCCCCAGACACCAAAACAGTTGATGCATGAAGCCATGTCCATGGGACAGCCCTCGCGCGTTCCAACCATGTGTCAACTCGCGATCGGCCACGTGATGCTCAACACGGATATTCATCCGATCGACTATTTTCTCTCGAGCGATGCCTACGCCGAGGGCTTGCTGCGTATGCGCGAAGCCTACGACTTCGACGGTATCCTGCTACACAAGCCCGGACGCGAGCCGGAATTCGGCGGATTGATCGACTCGATCGACCGCGATCTGGATGAGCCGACAATCTACTTGAAAGACGGTACGCGCATCGAGTGCATGCGAAATGACGATCCGTACTACCGCGATGACGGCCGCTATACTCGCCCGGCCGTGCCCGATCTGGACCCGGCCAATCCCTTCTCCTGGGCCGCGGAGTCCTTCATGCATTGGAGTATCCACAAAGGTTCTACGAACTGGCGTCAACCTGATGCGTTTCCCGATTACTGGTTCGACGCGATCGACGCGGTACGGAAGGCCCTCGGGGACGCGTATTCGATACACGGCGAAGTGCGTGCGCCCATCGATCATTTCTTCATGGCGGCCGGAATCGAGGAAGGCGCCCAGGCGTTCATTCTCCATCGCGACCATACGCACCGCCTGATGGATGCATTCGCAGACATTACAGCCGCGTGGGCGGTTGCTCAGGTGCATCGCGGATGCGACGCCATCAAGATTTCTTCGCCCTTCGCCGGCGCTGCTTTCCTGTCCCCCGAGATGTACGCGGAATGGGTGGTACCCTACGAGGGACGTGTCGCGAGCGCCGTACGAGCAGCCGGTGCATTTGTGTACACGCATACCTGCGGCGCGATCGGCGACCGGCTCGATCTCATGACCCGCTCGGGCCTGAGCGGGGTCGAGACGCTGGACCCGCCGCCGCTTGGAACGGTTGAACTGGACGAAGCGAAGGACTTGCTGCGGGATCGCCTTTTCATCAAGGGTAATATCGACCCGGTCAACGGGCTGCTGCGTAACGACCTGGCAACCGCGCGCAGGGTCGTCGAAGACGTTTACGCGGTCGGCTGCCGTGGCGGGCAATACATCCTCAGCACGGCCTGCAGTGTCGCACCCCCTACACCGCCGGAGAATATCCGGCTCCTGGCTGAATGTGTCCGCCGGCATGCCGGCACGAAGAGTCCATGGACGCCCGCCAACCTTCCCCGTAAGGCGCCCGCGAATGCGTTACCTGTACCGTCCGCTGCTGCGACAGACGACGCCACCGGCGTAGACGATTTCGCGACAGACGGCCGGACCGACTACGCCCTGATGAACCAGATCCTCTACGAAGGTAACGCCGCGAAGGTGAAGGAAATGACGGAGCGCGCTTTGACCGAAGGCCTTCCGCCGCGCACGATCCTGGCCAATGGGCTGATTGCCGGCATGAGCGTCGTCGGCGAAGACTTTAAGCAACGCCGGCTCTTTCTACCCCAGGTGCTGATCGCCGCCAAGGCGATGAAGGCCGGCATGGCCATCCTGCAGCCCTTGCTGACCGACCAGGATGGCCAGAACTCGCACAGCGGCACGCTGCTGATGGGAACGGTTAAGGGAGATCTACACGATATCGGTAAGAATATCGTATGCATGATGGCCGAGGGCGCCGGATTCAATGTCATCAACATCGGGGTGGACCAAAACGTTGACGCCTTTATCCAGGCCGCCCGGGAGCACAAGGCCGACATCGTAGGCATGAGTGCACTATTGACCACAACCATGGTGTATATGAAAACGGTGATCGACGCGTTCCACGAGGCAGGAATGGACGACGTCTGTTTCGTATGTGTCGGCGGCGCGCCGGTAACCGAAATGTTCGGTGACGAAGTTGGGGCCGATGGCTACGCGGACGATGCCCCGAGTGCCGTTGAATTGTTTCGAACGCTGATGGAGAAAAAATGCCGGTTACCTTGACAATCGATTCCAGAGAGATCGCGGCGGTGCCGGAGAAGTCGATCTTCGATCACGCCGAGCAGCTTGACGTTCGCGTTCCGACCTCATGCTTCAAGCAGGGGAAATGTCGTGAATGCCTCGTCGAAATTCTCGAAGGCATGGATTTGCTAACGCCGCCCAGCGACGAGGAGGCCCATCTCGAAGAAAACTTTCGCCTGTCCTGCCGTACGCACGTTGCCGCGACGGAGGGCCGTGTCCGCTGCCATACGCTGCGCCGCGCCCCGTTACGAATCCAGGAAGGTGGTCTCGACGTCGCGGGCGACCTTGAAATCGATCCGGCCGTGACCCGCGACGGTGATCGTGTCCTTTTGGACGGAGTCGAAATCGCACAATCGCCCGGACCGCTGCTCGGCCTGGCCGTGGATATCGGGACGACAACGGTTGTCATGCGTCTTGTCGACCTGGAAACGGGTAACGTGCTGGCCGTGCAGTCGTTCGAGAATCCTCAACGATTCGGCGGATCCGACATTATGGCACGCATCAAGTACGACGGCGACCACAAAGGACGCCTGTTGCGGCGCACCTTGCTTGGATACCTGAACCACGCCATCGAGGACCTTCCCTGTGATCCGACGACGATCTACGAAATGGTGGTCGTGGGCAACTCGACGATGCGCGACATCTTCTTCGGCCTGGACGTACAATCGATCGGTCAGAAACCGTATCGGTCCCTTACAGAGCACGACTTCCGCGAAGGCAAAGTCGACACAACGCAACTGTGCCGACCAGCGCGCACGTTTCGATTTCCGATTCATCCCGAGGCACGGGTTGTCGGCCTGCCCCTCGTTTCGGGACATGTGGGCGCGGATACCGCAGCCTGCATGTTGGCTATCGGCATCGAAAACGAGAACCGAACCTTCGCCCTGATGGACATTGGAACAAACACGGAACTACTGCTGGGCAACGGCGAACGCGTGATGGCGGCGTCCTGTCCGGCGGGACCGGCCTTCGAAGGCGGAAAACTCTCCTGTGGCATGCCCGGACTCGATGGCGCAATCGAGCGTGTCGGCCTGGACGACACCGGGCGGCCGGACCTGACCGTCATCGGAGATCAGCCACCCGTGGGTATCTGCGGGTCCGGCTTGATCGACCTCGTCAGCGAATTGCTGCGTATCGGCCGGCTCGATACAATGGGCCGGTTTACCGCTGAAGACGAGACCGTGTTCACGCTCGACCCGACGCAGAACGTTTACCTGACGGAGCCGGACATCGGAGAACTAGCCCAGGCAAAGGCCGCCAACGCATCGGGACTGCACATTGTCTTTGAACATTACGGCATCGCCTTCGAAGAGGTGGACGTCTTCTATCTCGCCGGCGGATTCGCGCGCCATATCGATGTAGAAGCAGCCAAACGGATCGGATTAGTGCCGGACATCCCTTCCGCAAAAATCGTTCAGATCGGAAACGCGGCGATCCTCGGCGCGACCCGCGCCCTCGTCTCGATGCGAGAGCGCGAGTCGCTCGAGAAAATCGTGCGGCGCATAGAACATGTCGAGTTGGAGCAGAACCCACATTTCTTCGACTACTTCGTGGAGGGATGCCAGTTTGTTCGCATCCAGCGATTGGATCCCGAAGCATTTATCTAGACCGATGCCTGCCTGCTACGCATTTCGAGATCGTGCCTTGCGCCGCTGGTCGTCCGACCATCTCCGGCTCGAGGATATGGGTGACACACGCCTGCTCGCCGTATTCGATTACCGGGGTTCATCGTGCAGCAACGATGCTTTCGACATGATTTTCGAGGTTACGCTGGAATCTGTTAACGGGCGGCGGCGCATCGTATCGAGCCGCTTACGTCTTCACCGGGAGACCGCAGCGCTGGACACGATGTGTGCGTTCGGCCAGGCGGGCAGTCTGTTCAAGGCGGAAATCGACAGCTGCCGTCCGCTTGAAGGCAGATGGCTGGAAGACGCGCTCGAATGGGAAGCGGAGGTGGAACCCGCAGGCTGTCTTTGCGAGCCGACGTACCGTAATCACAAATGGCGAATCGTGCTACAAACGATCCATTATAGACTGGAGAATCCCCACGATGACACTGCTTGAACAACTCGCACAGAAGACGCTGGTCGGTGATGGGGCCATGGGAAGCCAACTTCAAAACGCGGGGCTCGAACCGGGCGGCTGCGGCGAAGCCTGGAACATCGAACATCCCGATCGTGTGCTCGCCATTCAGCGCGGGTACGTCGCGGCGGGATCCGATTGTCTGACCACGAACACGTTCGGCGGCTGCCGCGTCATGCTTGAACGCCACGCGCTGGGCCATGAAGTTGCGGCCATCAACCGGGCGGCGGTCGAGATTGCGCGCGAAGCCTTCGGTGACCGCCCCGGCTTCGTGATCGGCGACATCGGGCCCTTCGGCGGGCTGATGGAACCCTACGGCGAGGTCCCCGCGGCGGACGTCCGCGACGCATTTGGTGAACAAGCACGCGCCCTGGTGGACGCGGGGGCCGATGCGATCATTATCGAGACGCAGACCGCGTTCGAGGAATTGAAACTCGGCATCGACGCGGCCCGCGAGGCCGGTGCCACTTGCGTTATTGGGTCCATGGCCTACGACGTGGGCCAGGATGAGAGCCAGATCTTCACCATGATGGGCATTCATCCGCAGATGGCCGCGGAGTTCTTGAGCGAAAACGGCGCGGACATCGTCGCGCTGAATTGCGGAACGGGCATGGACATGCGGTATGCCGAGCATGCCGTGCGTGTGTACCGCGAAACGTGCAATCTGCCGCTCATGGCTCAGCCTAACGCCGGCCTTCCAGAGCTCATCAAAATGAAGGTGCATTACGGCGAGAGCCCGGAACAGATGGCGGCCGGCGTTCCCGGATTGCTCGCAGCCGGGGCGAACATTGTTGGCGCGTGTTGCGGCAGCACGGCCGATCATATCCGCTTGATTCGAACAGCCGTCGATCAACACGCTGAAACGTAAACGCCCCGGACATCATGCGACATAAATTAGCCACCGCGAACACTTCCGCCGAGCAACTCCTGCCCCCGATACAGTCGGACGGCTCCGGCATCGGCGTGAACTATGTGGAAGAATATGTCGCGGCGTTCAACGCGACGCTGGAAGACGGCCGCCGCGTATCGTGCACGCGCAAGGGCCTCAAAATTACGCTCACCGTTGGCGATCAACGCGGCCACGGGCTCATGCGACGCCTCGCGAACGGCCCCGACCCAAAGCAGATCCTGCGCCTGGCACTCGACGAAAGCGCAGGGGCCATCGGCTGCCGAATCATCATCGACGACGGGGTGATCTATCTCGAAGAGTCGTCCTGACACGTTGCCGGCGCCCCTCTTACACGCGCAACAGATGGGAAACACAGGTTAATGCCGCTGGCGCACGGAACCGGTCCGCGGGTCGACCGTCAGATCTCCAACGTCGTCCGGCACGCGCAGAAACGTGTATTCGGCCCTGGTGCCGAGCACCCCCAGATCATCGCCGCGGGGGTCATCATCAATGCGATATACGGATTTCTTCACTTCGGAGGAAAAGGCGATCCGGGCACGGTAGGGAAAAATCTTATCGCTGGCCGTCAGGACGGCTAGTTCGTACTCGCCGTTACGGAGCACGATGCAGCCGCGGCGGAAAGGTCGGCATCGTACGTAAAACGTCTCCGTCCCGCGGTACAGGCAGAGCAGCGTCTGTTCCGTATCATTGTCGACCACGACAACGGACAACCCATCAAGTCCCGAATCCGGGTTGTAGTCTCCCGCTTCTCTGAACGACTGGAGGTCGGCAGCGATCTCAAATCCGTTCATGATTGTGCGGTTCCTTGCCGCCCGACCCAAGGGCTCGCCAGGTATGATGTCTCCCAAAAGCGCCAGGGCCATCGTCGCTTTCATCGGTTGGGACAGCGCCTCGAAATGCGCAATCGCTCTCCCAAGACTTGATCTGATTGCCTTCCGAAAGGCGGCCTGCCGCGCATCAATACCGATCTCCGCGTCGTAGAAGATAGCCAACTCGCACAACGCAGCGTAATCCTTCTGATGATCCTTCTTCAGAATCAGGTTGCGCAGTGTTCGGGCAAGCGTTCGGCGTAACGCCATGTTCGTCGTCCCGCGCAAGACCGGGCGAAGAATCCGAAAGCCCTGCATTCGGTCGGTTCGAAGGTGGAAAATACCCCACCGTGCATACACCCGCCAGAGGTGTTCCTGGACCTCTCGCAACTGTGGATACGGAACAAGGTACACCTTCTTGCGCGCGGCAAAGACGAGCTGTCGACGTCGATCAGCCTCCGTCGCGTTGCCGGGCAGGGCCTTGTCGGCAATTTCTGCCAGTTCCTTGTCCAGCAACGGCCAAGGATCAAATGCTTGATCGGCGAGTTGGGCACGCCAGGCCTCCACAGCCGTGCGGTGCATGATCACGTCGGCCCGCTTCTGGGCCTCGCGGGCGGCGCTCACCAAGTCACTAATGTCTCGCTGGCTAAGGTAGCCCAGATCCGTCAGCTTCTCGATATCGAACGCTTCAACAGGCTCGACATGGCCATAGAAATTGGCGATCTGATACTCCAGTTTGCGCATGCACGGCTTAAGCCGAAGCGCCTGGTCCTGTGTCGACTGAATGGCTCCCTCGTAAATCTCGACCGCCGAACACGTTGTGATCACCGCCGCTTCGCCCTGCAAAACCCCGTCACCAACACGAACGAATACATCCACAAGGCGTTCTTCAAGTTTGCGGCGAAGCGACTTCTGGGTAGTAAATTCGAGACGCCCCTCCGACCAGGTTTCCTGGGATCCTGCCAGATCAAGTTTGCGCAATGCGGCCTGGTAAAACGGGATCGCTTCGGCGTGCTTCCCCGCCCGGTCCATGCGGCGCGCGTACACGTACAGCTCCTCGCCGCGGAAACGTCCCGCGCGCAATTCACGCGAGATCCCGCTGTTCGCCGAGACTGAAACCAGGATACGCGCGCCCTCAAGCAGCCAACGCTCGGCGTTGTCGGTGTCGCCGGCGACACTGGCGCGCTTCCAGCGTGCGATGAGATCCTTCTGATAGGCCGCCAGGAAATCCGGATCGGCGGCAACGTAGTCGGTCAGAATCTGTTGCACGAGAACGTCAGCCTCGGCCTCGGCGCCGGCCTCGACCGCGCGGTGCCAGCGTCGCTTGAGGTGATCCCCCCATTCCTGGCGCATCGCCGTCAGTTGATACGCATCCGGCGCCTCGCGCGCCAGAATCTGCATATCCGCCTCCGCGGCCGCGAAGCGGCCGGCTTCTTTGTTGGCGTAGAACCGATTGTCCAGGACATCGCCCAGCATGCTCCGGGCGTCTTCGCGCTCCTCTCGCGACACGGGGTCCGCTTGAACCTCCCGGATCAGGGTCAGTGCCCGGTCCGGATCCGAATATCGAACGCGTTTGATCTCGGCGGCTCGCGCGGAATCGGCGACGGCTGGCCCGGGGTCGCCGTCGCCGCCCGGGTGGGCAAGGCGAACGACGCTGATCGCCAACCAGGCCACAATGGTCAGGAAGATCACGGCCCTCAGGGGCCGTTCACGAAATATGATCCACGCGTGCCTCATCTGATGAAACTGCCGAGCCTGCGATGAACATTGGCTCCCATGGCGTCCGCCTCCTCAAGCCCGGCGTGTGCAGAATCTTTGCACGTCGGGCAATATAGCGCGCGCGGTCGAGAATGCCGAGTGCAATTGAGTGCACCCGGCGCGGCGGGCGGTACCGCGACGATGCGGCCGCCGACGGGCTTCGAGGCGGCTCATCATTCAAAAAGAATGGGCGCGCCATGAAGTGGCCCGCCCGGGAGGCCTGAGATCACTCGGGATCAGATCGATAACCCTTGTGGTGAAGACCCATGGCCTTCAGTGCCGCGTTTCCTGATGTTTCTCGACCTCGGCCCCTCGAATCACGAACGTCGGTCTAACGGGCGAAGCAAACCCACCATCGCTTGCGTAACGGACAGGAAGTTCTTCACGGGAATCGTCAAGTACTACGAACTGTAAATCGAGATTAGCACCGGAACAGGGGCGATAAAGGCGGCGATTCCTCCGGACGACGTCCGTCCAGATGTTGACCTCAAGGACGCGAAAAGCATCCTGCGCTGGTTAAAAGGCTCAAGGACACTGATCGCGGATTACGGGTACGGCGAGCTGGATCTACAGCTACCGTTCTGACCCTTTACGGGGAGAACTTCTTGTACATGAAGTTGTCCCAAGGGCGGATCCCGTCGTGACCCGGCACCGGCATGCGGCGCACCCAATGCCATACACGATGGTCGTCCGACGGCTGGGGAGCACCGTTAAAAACCAGGATTTCGCGTTGCCAGATCCGGTCCGGCAACCAGACCCAGCGACCGGCATAGTATTTCGAGCTCGAGCGCCCATCTTCCTGTACCCGGACACGAACGTCGATGTCGTCCTGCGCAGGGGCAGGCTCCGGCGCAGGCATCACTGGTTCAGGAACCACAGGCGTCGCGACCTCACGCGGCTCCTTCAGACCGTTCGAAACCGGGGCTGGAACTGGCACCGGTCGCACGGACGGTTTGCGCCGCAGTCGCGCCAATCGCTTCAAGCCCTCTCCAAGGCTTCGCCGCGCCGTCAGAATCTCTGCGCGGCGGCGCAACTGTTCACGTTGCGTCCGAATCTCGCGCGCGCCGTCAAACTCGGACTTGCCCACAAGGTCTCTCTCCAGTCCGGCAAGGAACGTATCGTATCGCCCCGCCAACAAGAGGACGCCCCTATCTTTGTCGTCCAGCATGGCCAGCAAATCTCTGTGAAACGACTTCTGCAGATCACGAACTTGCGTCAACGTATCTTCGTTCTCACCGTCTGGAACATACGCATTGAGGATGTAGTTCTCGATCGCAGCCCGTACGGCACGCACGGCATCGAGCTTGCGCGCACTGCGCGCAGTGGCCTCCATCTTGTGCAAGTCCTTGCGATACCCTGACCCCAGTAGTCGAATGGCTTCCGCGTACGTTACGGAATTCGTTCGCAGCCCCTGCTCGTAGGCTGTTTGGGCCGCGTCGAAGACGGCGGCTGACCCGGTGCCGGCCAGCAAGAGATAGATCGCCGTTGCAGTCCAACGCGTTATCCGCCTTCGTCTTCGGCCCAGCCGTTGTATGCGCGCGGCGATCCCCTTGGGCCCGCTGAGTTTGTCTTCCGTCTGACGTCGGTTCTGCATTTATCGCTCTTCTCGCGCTTGGCCCGAAGTCATGCGGACCCGTATGGCGTCTCTGTCGAATCGCCCGGGACACCCGCCGGCATTCGGAGTCATGTGCCGATCGGATGCCAGGTTGTTTTGACTTCCTGTGTTTCTAGAATCTCGTAAGGCCCTTGGGCAGTCTCGGATGACCAGTCCGACCCGCCGCGTAGAATCGCGCGCTTGACGTTACCGGCCGCGCAGGCTTGAAGATCACGAATATCGCTCGCGGCGTCCCCGCAATACACCACGGCATTGACGTCCATGTGGCCCGCCAGGTGCGGCAGCAACTCGCCGGCCGGAGCTGTCAGAACATTTACCACTCCGCCAGGGACGTCCGATGCGTGTAGGACTTCGGCAAATGTAACCGCACAGAGGGGTCGTTCCGCGGCCGCAATGACCAGTGCCGTGTTGCCACCCACAATCGCGGGCACCAAGCTGGAGACAAGCCCCAGTAACGCACTGTCTTCGGGAGCCACAATGCCGACGACACCCGTCGGCTCGTAAATCGAGAAATTGAAATGGGCGCTTGCGACGGGATTAACGCTACTGAAGACCTGCTGGTACTTATCCGCCCAACCGGCGTAGTAAACACAGCGATCAATCGCCAGTTCAACTTCGTTGATGGACGCCTGGCGCGTATGACCTATCCACTGAAGCTCATCGGCAAACTGCGGCTTCCGGCCTTCCAGCATCTCCGCAACGCGATAGAGTATCTGGCCTCGATTGAATGCCGTCGCGGCGGCCCAGGCCGGTTGCGCCGCGCGCGCAGCCTGTACGGCATCGCGCAAATCCTTCTTCGTACAGCGACATACATTCGCCAACGTCGTTCCTTCGGAGGATTTCAACTCGTAGTAATGGCCCGACTCTGTTCGAGGGAATTTCCCGCCGATGTAGATCTTGTACGTCTTGTTTACGGGCAGGCGTCGGCGCCCGTTGCCTCGATCGGCGGATGGCGACGCTACGGACCGTCTCCTGGTCGTCCTCATCCGCGATGACTTCGCCCGTGGTTGACGTGATTTGGCCATGATGATTTCTCTACGTATCTCTTATCAATTCAGGCTCAGGTACGGTAGCAATCCGTGCATGCCGCCTTCCCGGCCCAAGCCGCTTTCCTTGTAACCGCCGAACGGCGATCCCGGATCAAACTTGTTGAATGTATTCGCCCAGATCACGCCCGCACGCAACCGGGACGTCATCTCGAATATCTTGGCCCCCTTGTCCGTCCACACGCCGCCGGACAATCCGAAGGGCGTGTTGTTCGCCTTCTCGATGGCCTCTTCCGCCGTCCGGAAGGTCTGAATGGTAAGTACGGGTCCGAATATTTCTTCCTGTACGATGCGGTGTGACTGCGATGCATGGTCGAAGAGTGTCGGGCGGCACCAGAACCCCTTCTCGGGCAACGTGCAGGCGGGTTGGTACATGTCGGCCCCTTCCTCACGGCCAAGCTTCAGGTAGTACTCGATCTTCTTGAGTTGCATGCGCGAATTGATCGCACCGACATCGGTATTTTTGTCAAGCGGATCGCCTACGATCAGCGTCTCCATGCGATCCTTGAGCTTCTGCACCAGCGACGTTGCGATCGACTCCTGCACCAGGAGGCGGGACCCCGCGCAACAGACATGCCCCTGGTTGAAAAAGATCGCGTTGATAATTCCCTCGACTGCCTGGTCGATCGGCGCATCCTCAAAAACAATGTTGGCTGCCTTGCCCCCCAGTTCGAGCGTGAATTTCTTGCCCGTACCGGCCAGGTCGGACTGAATTTTCTTGCCCACGGCGGTCGACCCCGTAAACGCAATTTTGTTGATACCGGGATGATTAACCAATGCGGCACCGGTCTCCCCCGCACCCGTAACGATGTTCACAACACCGGGCGGAAGATCCGCCTCCGCGATGACCTCGGCCAGTTTGAGGGCCGTCAAGGGCGTGGTCTCGGCCGGTTTCAGCACAACGGTGTTGCCGGTCGCCAGGGCAGGCGCGATCTTCCAGGCTGCCATCAAGAGCGGAAAATTCCAGGGGATCACCTGCCCGGCGACACCAAGGGCCCGGGGCGACTTTCCGGGGAATGCGTAATCGAGCTTGTCAGCCCAACCGGCGTAGTAGAAAAAATGTGCCGCCGCTAACGGAACATCAACGTCGCGAGACTCGCGGATCGGCTTGCCGCCGTCCATCGATTCAATCACCGCAAACTCTCGCGAACGCTCCTGGACAATACGTGCGATCCGGAAAATATACTTTCCACGTTCGGACGGTTTCATCTTTGACCAGACCGTGTCGTAAGCCCGGCGGGCCGCCTTGACCGCGCGATCTACGTCGTCTGGTCCCGCATCGGCAACATCTGCCAATTTCTTCTCTGTGGAAGGACTGATCGTACGGAAATATTTTCCGCTCTTCGGTTCGGTGAATCGCCCGTTAATGAACAAGCCATACCTTTTCTCCAACTTCACATTGGCGGTTCCCTCGGGCGCCGGTGCGTAGGTCCAGTCCGTATCAAATGTCAGTTTGCTCGCCATGGTCTTCAGTCCATCGAGAAATAGTCGATCGATTGGTATACGCCGTCGCGTTCCTTAGCGATCTGCATCAGAATATCGTTCGCCAGGCGGCTCGCGCCGAACCGAAACCAGTCCGAAGTCATCCACGCCTGGCCCAGTGTTTCGCGCAGCATCACCAGATAGTGCCATGACTGCTTCGCGCGGGCAATGCCCCCGGCAGGCTTCATGCCCACCATCCTGCCGGTCGCGTAGAAATAATCACGAATCGCCTGCAGCATGACGAAAGAAACCGGCATCGTCGCGGCCGGCTCCACCTTGCCCGTCGACGTCTTGATGAAATCGGCACCGGCATGCATTGCCAGCACACTCGCACGTCGTACATTGTCCAAGGTGCCCAGCTCGCCGGTTTCGAGGATCACCTTGAGACGTGCTTCGCCGCAGGCCCCTTTCACCTCGGCAATCTCGTCAAAGACCGCCGCATACTCGCCTTCCAGAAATGCGCCGCGGGAAATGACCATATCGACTTCGTCCGCGCCCTCGCTGACTGCAAAACGCGTATCGTCGATTTTGACCTTCTTGCTGGACTGCCCGCTTGGAAACGCCGTCGCGACGGAGGCCACATTGATTCGACTGCCTTCCAGCGCCCGACGCGCAACGCCCACGAGAGTCGGATAAACACAAATAGCAGCAACATGCGGAATATCCGGCAGGGCGTCGTGCAAATGCCGCGCCTTGTAGCACAGCTGCCGAACCTTGCCGTCCGTGTCGCGGCCTTCGAGCGTCGTCAGGTCGATCATGCTCAGGGCCAGTTTGAGTGCCGTTACCTTCGAATCGCGTTTGATGCTGCGCGTTTGAAAGCGCCCCACGCGTTCTTCGACGCCAACGGTGTCAACGCGCGTGACCGACGCCATGGCCGGCAGGATAAGCTCAGAAGTCGTCACGCATCAGCTCCCGTCGCCCGGGCAGAGCTCGACCGGGTTGCTCGTCCAGCTCACCCTTGTCCATGACCTGTTCGACTTCTTCGCGCAGCCGTTCAAGCTCCTCGGTCAATGCTTCGATCTTTCCATCAAGGGTCTCGTTCTGCGCCCGAACGGTCTTTAGTTCGTCCAACAACTTCGCCACGAGTCCCTTTTCTATTTCCAGGCGGCGTACCTGTGAATCGAGACCCGCCTGGTCCTGTATCGCGGTCGTAAGCGCTTGCTCGACCTCGTTTAGATCCGGAACCGTTTCTTCTTCGAGCGCCACGCGATGCGCGCTCGCTTCGCGCACGCGGCTTCGCTCGAGATCGTTCACCTCTTCGCGCGTCTTCTGGCGCTGAATCTGCGCCAGCCGAATCGGCGCGATGTCCATTTGAAGCTGCTCGATCGAGGAGAAGAGCGTTCCCAGGCCGCGGTAGACGTCCGTCAATTCGTTCTGCCAGGCCGTCATCTCCTTGCCGTACGCCGGTCGGTAGGCCAGCAGGCTTTTGTACGCGGCCTCCGCGCGAGCGACCATCGCTTCCAGGCGCGCGCGTTCGCGGTCGGCCGAGCCAACCTGCTTAAGCAGCGAGAGTAACTCGAGACGACGAAGGTCTGTGGCCTCCATTTTCTCACGCAGCTCGTCCTGATCGTCGCGCGCAATCTCGAGCGACTGCTCCAAATGGGAAAAGCGTTCGGGACGGCCGTCCACCTTAGCGACGGGCGGAAGCTCGAAGTCCGCATCCTTTTTCGCGACGATCACGCGCCTCGAAAAATCACCATAGGCATATGCGATGGTATACGCCGCTTCATCGATATGAACGACCGGATACCGGCTCCCCTTCTGAAGGAACAAGAAGCCGGGCTGGAGCGCCAGGGGGCGACGAATCACGATCGTATTTGTCTCCAGGGACGTGTCGCTCTGCCACGCCCGCGCGGTCGCATGACCCCACTCGTCCTGGTTAGGCAGGAAAGCGATGCGCGGCACATCTGCCCTGTCGCGGCAAACCACGAGGTAGCCGTTCTCCAAAACGGCCGGGCAGACGTAGACATCCCCGCCCTTCGGATACGGCAAAGCCGCGCCCGGATCCCGCAGGCGCATGCTGCGGTGCATGACCGCGGTTCCAACCGGCGTCGGCACGGCCCAAACATGCTGGTCGATGCAGACACATGTCAGGAGGACAAGATAGACACGGGCGTTCATAGTTGGTCGCCGTCTGCCTGGGGCAGACGGGCGGCACTCCCATGCTTGAAACCTTACCCCCATTGTTCTGAATCGGCAATGTCAAAGCCAATGGTTGCGGCGGCGAGGGTTTTCACGACGCGCCTGGGGACAGACCCCGGGTGGGCTGGATGCGATAACCAGACACAGGCCCGGGCGTCCGTTCGGCCGCGAGACGAATGCCGATGATCGGCGGGCACCATTGGGACGGCCGGACTCAGGCAGGCGCCGACTTGTCGCGGCGTTTCCTCGGCTTCTCCGCGGCGGCGTATCGCTTCGAATGGCGGGGGTAGCCATAATACTGGTATCCATAACCCCGCCCGAATACGATAGCTTCACTCAAGATGCCAAGTGGCGGGGAATCGATAATTATGACGCTGTAATTGTTACGGGCCCATTCGACGAATTGTTCGAATTTCCCGGTCTCAAGCACCTCCGTCGGGCTCACACCCTCGATCACCCCCCTGCAGACCGGCAATGCCTCCTTGATCCGCAGGTTGCCCTGAGACGCGGGCCGGGGGGGTTAAGGGTCGATCTTCTGAACGCGACGCCGATGACGCCCTCCGTCGAACGGGGTCGCAAGCCACGCATCAACGATTGCCTGCGCCATTTCGATCGTGACCATGCGTTCGCCGATCGAGATCATGTTCGCGTCATTGTGCGCCCGGGCCAACTCCGCTGTTTCGACGTTCCAGCACACCGCGCATCGGACACCGGCCATGCGGTTGGCCGTCATGGCCTCACCGTTGCCCGAGCCCCCCAATACGATCCCGCGCGGGCACTCGCCCGCCGCAACCGCCGCCGCCGCCGGGCGAATATAGTCCGGATAGTCCGTGGCGGCGTCACTGTCGGTTCCATAATCAATAACCTCATGTCCCGCTGCAGCCAGGTGATGCTTAATCTGTTCCTTGTAGGCAAAGCCGGCGTGATCCGATGCGATCGCAATCTTCATGAGGATATTCTACCGGTGATCGCGCGAGATACAAGTCGTGTCGCGACACGTCATGCGTTCGGCCCATGCAACAGTGTGGCCGGATCGATCGCGTCACCACCGCTGACAAAATCTTCAATGAACCGGTCCGCTTCGGCACCCTCCAGCGGAACGTACTTACCGCTGCCCGATAGCAGGAGTTCACCGTCATCGCCCAGGATACGACTCTCCGCCAGTAGTAGCCTTGGGCGCGCATTCGTGATTTCGCCCTCGATGCGCAGCGTTCGCCCGATGCCGATCGGCTGCTTCAGCCGCGTCGTGACTTCCGCGGCGACGCAGACGCGCCCGGCGCGCACGATCGCGGCCCAGGCCATGACCTCGTCCAGAAGGGTCATCATCAGGCCGCCATGCACGATTTCGCTGTAGCCGCGATCGCTGTCACGCGTGACGTAGTCGGCCACGACGCGCCCCGCCTCGGCGCGCATCTTGAGCTGAAATCCACGTGGGTTCTCCTCGCCGCAGACAAAACAAGCGCGGGTCCACGGCAGCGGTCCGTCCACGGGTATTGTATGATCTGATGTCATCCCAGAACGCGACTTAATCGTCGCCTTGCCGACATCCTTCCAGTATCCCCGTCGGGGTGTCAACCCGCATCACCGTTACCATTCGAATCAACCAGCATAGACACCCGTGAACCCTCGGTGATGACGCGCCGCCGGCAGAGGCGTAGCATGGCGCGTGCATCCCTTCTGCGAACGATATCCCGAAATGCCGGCGCGCGCACAACGTGCTCGAGGCCGTCGGCATACGCCACCAATACCTGGTCCGGGGCAAGGTCGATCTCTCCCACGCGAACGTAGTGCATGGCATCCGCTTCCCCGGTCAGGGCTCCAACCGCATACGGGTTTTCCGGCCTGTTGCGATAATCACGGCGCACCGTCCGGCGGGTGGGTCGCGCGAAGGTAAGAGAGCGCTCAAACAGCGCTAGCGCCAACCCTCATTCAGGACAACGCGTCCGCGAATCCAGTCCCGGTCCATCGCGCCGAAATTTCGACTGTCGATGCTGACCTCGCGATTGTCGCCCATCACGAAGTACGAATCCGACGCGACCCGGTAGAGACCATAGGACAGAGTACGCGACAGGGTGCGCATTCCACCATCGAGATCGGGCTCGGCCATTGATCGCGACCCGGCCATCGGAGACCTGTATCAACTCCCCGGGCAACGCGATGATGCGCTTCACGGACAGGAACGCTTCGCCCGGAAGTTGCAGCACGACAATATCACCGGGGTGGTATTCTCCGTGGTATGTCCCCACGTGATTCAACAAGTATCGTTCTCCGTTAAGCAGCGTCGGCTCCATGCTCGTGCCGCTCACTTGCGTCGCACGTATGATAAAGTGGCTCGTAAACATGTAACTGCGTACGGACCAGAACAGCATGCACGCCAGAACATACGCGCGTTCTCTTCGCGAAATGGAACGAAAATAAACTAGTCGGCGCGGGCGCATGACCGTCCGTCCTTGATAAGCCTTTTCTGTTCCTCGCGCCTCGTGCTGCTCGCGGTCTCCATCGCAACCATGTACACTTCTGCGTCGATGGCTATTGACCGTAACGGTTGGCAACGCGTCTTGCTCGTGCTCGCGCCCACCGTGATCGCGTTTTTATTGGTGAATCACCATTACCGTTCGCAAACCCTGCTTGGTGCGGAAGCGACCCGCGCCATGATGCAGGACGTCGTTTACGACTACGCGCCCGCCGCGTATGCCCGGCACACGCAACAGTCGTCGATCGCCCCCGCCGCGGGCGACTACCAGGTTCTGATCAAGTCGACGACCGTCAAGGGACGCGGCGCGTTCCGAATCGGGCGCGTGGAAATCGTGCTGACGATCAGGGGCAAAACATTCTCCAGCGTGGTGCGCTTCTTTCGCGCGGACGACACGCCGGATTATGGCTGGATCATTAGCTGGGATGAAAATCCGGTCTCCTACTACCTTCGCTATTGAGACCGTGCCGGAACCGAACTGCGGGATTGTCGCGCGCTGGACATTGGTCTAACGTTGCCCGAAACCCCTTCCTGAGGAGATGCTCGCAATGGAAATCCAACGCACTGAGTTTCAGGGTCTTGACGCAGTCGAGATTCGTACGGATCGCGCCCACATGGTCATCGTGACCGCCTTTGGACCCCGCATTGCGTCTTTCGGCACGCCGCACGGTGAGAGCCTTCTTCTCTGGGCGCCCGGCAAGTACCTGCGCGGCGAATGGGACCTGCGCGGCGGCCACCGCGTCTGGGCAACCCGGCCCGGGGCGGACGAATGCGAAGACACCTATCAACCGGATAACGGGTCTTGCGATGTCGACGTCACGGACGACAGCGTCTGCATCACCGGCGCCGAGGATCCCGTCAACAAGACCATGCGCGGAATCGCGGTCACCGTGCTCGATAGCGGCGCTTTCGAAGTGAATAATTTTGTCGTAAACACCGGCGACCTGCTCTACAGCGGCGGCGTCTGGGCCCTGACCTGTTCCCTGCCCGGTCCGGAGACGACGTACGGCGTCACGGTCGGGGATGGATCAAATTGGGACAGTTTCAACATGGTTCATTTCCGTGAGTGGGCTGGTCATGGCCAGGGTGGATTTGCAGACGACCAGATCACCGTGCGCGAGGATCTCGTGCATGTCGCGCCGCGCGGGGTCGAGAACAAGCGCATGCTGCTCTCGCACGACGGTATCATCGGCATGAGCGACCCGGCGCGCGGCCTGACCTTCGCCAAGCAATGCGGATACGAGGCCGGCGGCAATTACCCCCTGGGCTGCAACATCGCATTCTATATCGGGCCCGATAATTTCATGGTCGAGATGGAAACCATGGGTCCCGAACACACCCTCAAGCCGGGCGAGGATCTGCACCACGTCGAGACCTGGGTGCTACACGATGCGGCCGTGTCCCTTGATGATGCGTCCGACCTGCGACAACTCTTCGCGGATTAACTCGCGCCAGAGGAACCGCCACGAGGAAGATGCGCGCACCCATATTCAGCGTTCTACTGGCGTGTTTCATCGTCATTCCGTTGATTGAACTGGCCCTGCTCTTCCGCGTGGGTGATCGGGTTGGACCCGGCGCAACCGTCGCAATCGTGATCTTGACCGGGATCGTCGGCGCATCGCTGGCGAGAGCCCAGGGCGCGCGTGTCATAGCCGACATTCAACAGGCCGCTGCAGTCGGACAGATGCCCGCCCCCTACCTGCTGGATGGCTTGATGATTCTGATCGCGGGCGTCCTGTTGATCACGCCCGGATTGTTGACCGACGGCGTCGGATTCCTGCTGCTGGTGCCCATCGTACGACGTGAGGTCCGCGCATGGTTGAAAGTCAAGCTTGAGCGGAAACTGCGGGATGGCTCCCTGAATCTCCGCTTCGGTCCCCCGTCCTGAGATCTAGCCTGCATCTTGCACGCGTTGTCGCAGCGACCTGCCCGCAAGGGCACCGCCCCAGGCGTTGCGGGCGGGGAGATCGGAGAAGGCGGCACGTTGGCGCTTCGACGACAAAGACTTGAATGGCGGCGCCATGAGGCCTCGGAGTAGATCACTCGTGCAGGATCTGGGCTCAGTCGCCGGGATACACGATGAGTTTGTCGTGCACGAGTACGAGCAGATCGCCCAGGCCATCACCGGTCACGTCACCCGATGCCAGCGCATGCGGCTCTAATCCGCCGCCCCCGGTCGGGCGCCCGATCGCCGGTTGATGGTAGATCTCCATGGTCAAGACGCGCCGCAGTGCGCCCTTGGCCGAGCATACAAATTCGATCGCGCGGTTGCGCGGATCGACGAGCGCAACCGTCAGGTCGGCCGTGGGGCTAAGCCCGACCGATACGAGGAACCGTAGTGCCGCCTTGTCTGCCGGGGTTGCGTACTCTCCGATCGTATTGAGGCCCCATGCGACGCGTTCGTCCTGCAGCAACTGCACATCCTTGCGGCCGACAAGCACCAACGCATCGGGTCCGCCGCGCTTCAGGCGGATCGGCGACATGCCTGAAAAGTCGGGAACGCCGCCGCGCAGCTTGATGCGCTTCACGTCCTCCCCGACAAACCAGATCAGTTCTTGTGCGGAACGATCGTACATCACCGGTTCACGCTTGCGGCCGCCCAACGCGGCAAAACAGTTGCCGGCCAACTCCGCACCCTCGCTTTCCGGGTTGTACTGTTCGACTGCGCGATAGGTTTCTTTCTCCCAGTCATACCGGCGGCAGATTCGACCGTTGGACACAAGCAGCGACCGCCCGTCGCCCGCCGTCTTCAGCGCGACCGACGCCGGCTTGAGCACGTCCGCCAACGCGCGAAACTGGGCAATGTCCATGGCCGATACGGTGTCGCCTTCGATCCGAAACATGCGCGGTTGCTGGTACGGCATAAACACGAGCAATCCGGTTGCGTCCTGGCCAAGCGCGAACGCCACGAGATCCGACGGATCGTTGACGATGGACAGGACCTGCGTGCGCGTCTCCGCCTTATCGTCGAGGCCAACCCGTGCCAGTTCGTACGCGTTCGTTCGCCGCGTAATGCAATACACCGCGTTCTCGCCCGGCACCATCGTTGTTGCCAGCGGTTGCGCCGGAAGACTTACGATACGAGGAAAGTCATCGATGCGCCCCTGCATGTGCACCGCAATCGCCTTCTCCTGACGACTGAACACAATCAAGTCACCCGCGTCGTTGCGGTGCAGGCTGCGAATCGCGGAGAGCGAGTCGATCTTGACCGGGTCGGATCGCAACCCCCCAGCATGCCCGGCGTAGATATGCACCTGGCTCAACTCTGGCGCCGCAACGCAAAAATCTTCCGCGCTGTCGTCAACCAGTTGCGCAACAATCCACGCGACCGGATCCTTGCTCGACAATCCTTCGAGGGGAAGCCGGCGGGGCGTCGCCTCCTCGCGATCGAACGCCGCGGCGACTTCACGCTTCGCCACGCTGTAGTGTCGAAACACGGTCCCGTTCTGCAGCAGACACCCGATCGTGGCGGCACCGGCGGCCGGCTCCAACGTTCGAAAGAATCGCGCGGCGGGAATGTGCATCGCGTGCTCCATGCTGAACCCGCCCCGGCCGTCGCCCAGGCGCAAGCGCAGGGGCAAATCTCCGGAGGCGAACAGGAAAAGCAGATCGCGCTTGCCGTCGCCGTCGTAGTCAGCCGTGTCCAGACCCACGCTGTCGGCCGCGGAATAACTCATGCGCGTGCGGCGCGAAAATTTCGCCGCGCCGTCGTTCCATAGAATCTCGGCGTTCGCGCGTCTGCCGACCACGATGTCCGGCGCGCCGTCGGCGTTCAAATCCGCGGCTTCCAGATCGACGACCTGCGCCGCGTCCGGAATCAAGATCGATTGCGGAGCGTCAAAGCGTCCGCCCTCGACCTGGAGCGCCAGTTGAAGGCCCAGCGCGGGACCGGTCATCAGGATATCCAGGCGTCCGTCGCCGTTGAAGTCATCGATGCGACACCGCGTCAGGGCCTGGTCGACCACGAATCCTCGGTCTTCGAACGTCGCCTCCACGGCCGGCAACCGTACCGATTCGTCGACGTCGGCGCGACGCACCAGCACCTCGAGCCGGGACGCGCGATTGTTGATGAAGACGACGTCTTCCGTCCCGTCTCCGCTGACATCGCGAACGTGCAAGTCGCTCGTTCCAAACTTGAACTCGTAAATCTCCAGCCCCCTGAATCCGAAGTCGCGCGCGGAGACCGCATCCTCAATCGCCGCCACGCGCAGGCCCAATGTCAATACCAGTGCCCAGGGCAGCAGGGCACCGGGTCGTAGCCTGTTCGTTCGCAGGGCGGTCACGTGCATCAATCCGCCGCCGGGTAGTAGAGGATAAAGCGGCTGGATATCACGCCCCGTTCGTCGACTGCGTAACTCACGGACGGCCCCAGGAACGCCGCCAGTTCGTCCACTGTGGGCGACGCATTCCAGTTGATGTTGCCGAACAGGCCCTTGTTCCGCTGCATCATCTGCATGACCCGTTTCCACTGTTCGAACTCGCGGCTCGTGACGTTGCTGCCCGCCTGTTTCACCAGGCGCCCCCAGTCGACGATCCTCAGGATGAAACTCTCGTTCGGCACGCCGCGCGACAGCTTCTGATACACCGCTGATCGCGCAAATGGATTCTGCGCCGCCTTCTCTGCATCGAGCGTGCGCAACGAACTCCGCACCATATCGACAGCGCCCATCAACAGCGTGGAACCCGCTACCGCGATCCCGATGGACGGTTGATCCGGCCCCGGCACGATGACGTACAGCTGATGGCCGCGAAACGACTCCCGCTTGAGGCCTTGCACGAGACGCATGGCAAGCGCACCCGTCTCGCCCAACAAGCGGTCAAGGGATACCTCAAGCGCCGGGCCATTCTTTAGCTCCCAGGCGGTCAGCTGCTCGGCCTGGCCCTCGTGAATGCGGCCGATCGTAACGTACCGTTCGCCAAGGTGGTTCAGAATATCGCGCCCGATGTCCAACCCCAGCGACAGGGTCATCATCTGCAGCATGCCTTCCGCCATGGGATTGATCGCACGCATGATGCGCGGAAGCTCCGCCCAGAGCGCGGCAAGGTCGTACTGCTCAATCTTCAACGAAAAGATGTCGTCCTCCACGTACGGGATCCGCACGGCCGGGTCCAGCGGGCGGGTCGCCAGCACCTTGAGCAGGCCGCCGCGCTCCTGGCCCAGGTGGGCCTGCGTTGCAATCTCCAACTGCTCTGCCGCAAAACGAAGCGCAAGCGAACATGCGCCGACGTCCGACAGCCCCATGGCATTCACAACCGCGGCGCCATCGATGCCCGGCGCCATACCTGGTGCAGCGCCCGGCGGACCCGGCGCCGACTTCCGTTTGTTGAACGAATCCTTCAGCATGCCCACGAGTGAAGGCCCCGATACGTTGATCTGCAACTCGGGATCTCCCGCCGCAGGCTCCCTGGGCGCTTCACCCTTCAATCGAACAATCGTGCGCTCAACCCACTCCCGCTTGTCCGACCCGAAAAGCGTGGATCCGACATGCGCCTGCCAATCCGTACGCTTGACCCCTTCGTTCTCGCCGACAAGCTCGATCAGCATCGCACCCTGGAATTCGTGCCGGATGATCTCCATCCGCTCGCGACCGAGTTCGGCCATGCGCTTGTCCATCTCCAGGCTGCGCAGATAGTCCTCCCGATCGAGACGCGCTGCACCGTAATAATGGCTATCCTCACCGGCATAGTCGAAGCCAAGGACGATCTCGTCCGTGAGCATCTTGTACTCGTCCAGCTGCAGCTTCGCCAGCTCTGCGCTGCCCAGGCGTTCGGCTTCGGATGAAAGAATCATCTTCGTCAGGTTGGGTTCGCCCAGGAATTTCTGAATCTTGCCATCGACCCACATGCGGCCCAGCGGCGAATTGGTTAGGGCTGCGACTAGACTCGATGCGTCCGTGACGCGAACCGCCATGGTAACGTCTCCGGGCAACAGGCCGCGGCGATCAAGCGCCCGCGCCGTCGGCACGAGGCACAGCAGCATCACCGCGAACGCCATCTGTCCTCTACTTGTCATATGTATCTCCGCTCCCTTCTTCGTCAACCACGCCGCGCCGCGGCCGCCGTGGCGGATTCGGGTAAACATACCCCGACTCGGGATTCGACTGGTCGTATGCGTAAGCCTCCAGATGATCCAGCAGAAACTTCACGTTCCGGATCGGAATCGCAAAATTCAGCCCCTGCATGATCGGGATCTGCATGTTGATCACGCCGCTGACCTGTCCGCGGTCGTTAAACAGCGGGCCGCCACTGTTGCCCGGGTTGACCGGCGCATCGACCTGAAGATAAAGCTGTCCGCGAAAATTGCGCGCCGTCTGGCTCAGCACACCCTTGGTCACTGTTCGCTCCAGGCCCAACGGGTTTCCGATAACGAACACCGGGTCGCCCATGCGGCCGCCATCCTCCGGCGCCAGTACCACGTGCACCAGGTTGCTGCCCAATTTCTCCTCTTCGACCTGCAAGACCGCCAAATCGTGAAACGGGTCGGTCGCAATAATATTTACATCCTCGTAGATCTCGCGGCGCATCACCGAACCGTCGCGAATGAAGCGCGTCACCGAGATGCGCTTCTGGCCCTTGATGACGTGAAAATTAGTGATCAGGAATCCATCACGGTTCACAAAAAAGCCCGAGCCCAGGCCCCCGGCGGAACGAATCACGACGACGGCTGGTCCGAATTTTCTCACCGCGTCGCTCGTGGCCAATCGCTCGAGTTGGCGCACCTCGTACAATTCGGACGCATCGCCGGCCGGCACCGCCGGGCGGGCATCACGTTCGCCGATCTCCAGCACCTGCGCGGCCGGTACCGTGACAACGGAAAACCCCAGGTCGACGACCACGCACTGGTCATCCTGCTTGAGAATCTGGCCCTCGACCCTGGCCCCGCCACGTAACGTCACAACTTCAGCACAGGCCGCCAGCGAAAAACAGACGAGCGGGAGGCCGTAGAGTAGTGTTCGTTTTAGCACGAGAGCCCGATGGTTTATCGCCCTGTCCGTGTGGCGAAAACATGCAAAATGTATCATGTCGCGCTGACGCGGACAATCCGGTTCCCGATCATCCGGCATTCGATCCGCCGCGACAGGACGGCGACGCGGGGTGCTCCGCAGCCCGGCTTACCCACTCATCGGGCGTGTACGTGTGTAAGGCCAGCGCGTGGATGTGATCGCGCAACTCTTCGGCCAGCACCAGGTTGACCGTTCGATGACGCTTCACCAGCGCGTCCCCTTCGAAGCGAGGCGAGACAACAACCACCTTGAAATGTGATTCCGATCCCGGCGGCACGTTGTGCATGTCACTTTCGTTCACGACCGATAGATGCGTCGGGTCGAGGGCCGACCGCAGGTTCTCGATCATGCGTGATTCAACAGACATCGGTTTCTCCAAGTGGCCGTAAACTTCAAAGGCTATAGCAGATCGACCGCAGGGTCCATCACCAGTGCCGCGCGCACGGCGGCGTTCTCGCCCTCCGCCATGCCGGCTAACCAGTCTGCGGATCGCTCAATATCAATCATTCTCAGCGCGCGCACGGCCGCGGCGCGCACGCCCCAGTGGGGGCTCTCCAGCCGTGCACGCAACGGACCGATCGCCGCGCGGGCCTGCAGAAGCCCCAGGGTACGGATCACCAGGCGAAGTTCGCGGCCCGTGGCATCGGGCAGGCGATCCAGTAAAGCCCGCTCGGCCGCGGCGCCGAAACGGGAGAGTGCCTCCACCGTCGCCATGCGCACCGTGAACACCGGATCGCCGAGACGTTTGATCAACGGCGCCACCGCCCGCGGATCGCCGATATCCTTCAGGGCGTTGATCGATACGATCCGCCGGCGCTCGTCATCCATGTCGTCGAGATGCTCGATCACGCGCGGCACCGCCTCCACCGCGTACCACTTGCCGAGCGTGCGAATGGCGTTGTTCGCGATCTCATCGTCATCGAGCAGCGGCAACACATCCGCAATGTACGCCGGCGTATCCCAGGCGCCGAAGAAGTATGCCGCCACCTTGCGCCCGCGCACATGCGGAGAGCGAAGTCCCGCTGCGAGAATCGGTGCGGCCTTGCGCGCTTCGATCGTCAACGTGAATTCGTTCATCAGCATCGAAACCCAGACGTGCCGCACGTGACCGATGCTCATGACGTAGCGCAGTGATTCCTCGTGTCGCGCGCTCCAGACCTTACGTGCCTCGCCCTTACGCGCGCGCTTCACGGCCGTGTCGCCGTACTCGCTGATCGCGAGGAACAATTCGTCGAAGTCGGCCTCCTCCATTCCCCCCTGACACGGAACAACGAAGAGGACCGACAGCGCCAACAGGCCTTGCATCATGCGGCGCATCATGGCTCCTTCACGTCATAGACAATGCCGTAGTAGGGTCGCAGCAGTCGGGCGCCATCCGTCGCGGGGCAGGTGTAACGATCAGCCCCTTCGAGATCCATCAGGATCGCCAGGCTGCCGTACTCGCGCGTCCCGCCGTTCTGTCCGATGCCCTGGCAGGTATCCGGGTCACGCCCCAGGTAAGCGTCGTTGCCCGCTGCGTCCAGTAAGAGTCCGAGCGCGTTGTAAATCCCCATGCCCTGCGAAGACGTGTTGGCCGTGTACGTGTCGTTGCCACGGCGGTCGATCAGCATGCCGACGCTGTAGTCATGCCCCATGCCCTGCGAAAGGTTGAACCCGGTGTAAACGTCGTCGCCCACCCGGTCGTAGAGCAGACCGAGCCCCATGTGAATGCCGGCGCCCTGCCCGTACATATGCATGCTGTAGGAATCGTTGCCTTCCGTGTCGAGCAACAGCCCGATCGCGTACCAGTAGCTGGCCCCCTGCCCAAACATATCAGCCTTGTAGTGGTCGTTTCCGCCCAGGTCAACCAACGCGCCCACGCCGCCGCCGCCGAAGGGCCGCATGCCGATCGAGAACCCCTGCGACAGGCTCTGCGTCTGCGCCGGTAGCCGTTCATGATCCGGTCGATGCCCGCCGGTCAGAAACTGATCGTTGCCACGGTCGTCGACAAGATACCCCACGCCAAAGACACCGGCGAACCCCTGGCCGTAACTCCCCACGTGATAGATATCATGGCCCATGCGGTCGCGCAGGATACCCAGCCCCGCCGACGCGGCGCCCTGGGCCATACTCTTGGCGGAATAGATATCGTTGCCGCGCATGTCTTCGACGACGGCGACACCGAAAATGGCGGCGCCCTGCCCTGCCCCGCGCGTGCGATACGTGTCGTCTCCCGCAGCGTCCAACAGCAGGTGCACCCCGATCAGTGCCGTGCCCGCACCGACCAGGTCCGCGCCGCCATAATAGTCGTCGCCCGCCAGGTCGATCACCACGTTCACAGGACGGTCCAGCAACCCGTTTGCGCTCGATGCGGGCGGCGCGTAGCGATCATCGCCGGATGGATCGAGAATCAACGCGGCCGGCTGGTCGTAGATGTCATCGCCCGGCGTGCCGATGATCACGAGACCGCCCGCGGTAACCATCACAAGCTGTTGTGTCGGCCACGCGCGTACGCCCTGCGCTGCCCGCATCAATGTCAGCGCCGCGCCCTGCAACTCCTGTCCCACGTCCAACAGTCCGTGCAGATTCAACCGCTCGATCGCCGCGAGATAGTTGCTGGACCCCGGCTCGGGGTCGACTCTGTTGCCCATGTCGATCGCGCGCGTCAACTGACCGGTCGTGACGCCCATGGCGATCAGACCCCGCCAAACATCGGGTTTGTCTTCCGCATCGAAGATATCGCCCAGGTCCGCCGCCGCGACGAAACGCCGATCGTCCCCGGAGAGATCACTGAAGGCGTCCTCGACCCCCAACCGCGCGCGCGCCAGAGATGCCACGAAGGGCGTGAGCACCTGCTCCATCTCGGTACCCTTCAAGGGAACAGTCAACACGGCGGCATCGATCGGTCCGGTGGCGGCCCTGTCGGGCCCCACGCCGTAGATCGCGCGGCTGAATTCCCAGGTGGCGGCCCAGCCTTCCTGCCGCAGCGCGCCGAGTAGTCCGTCGCCAAGGACGGAAAGCTGCAAGGGTTCGTCGAGCATGCGATCCACCATCTCCAGCACGAGCAGCGGCTCGCCATGGTCCTTGTCGAACCCCATGTCGGCGCGGGTCGTCGCGAGGCAGGACAGCGCGCGATCGAGGTGGTCGAGTTCGTTGGTCCCGAGAATTCCAGGCGGGTCCGCGGCAGCCGTCGTCGCGACCCACGCGGCGAGAATGAATTGGCCGACGGGTAGCAGGCGCGATACGGCCCCTGCGAAATGTATTCTTGATCCGGCCACGGTAGCCTTGCATCATAGATTGCTCCCGGCACTTAACAAATCTAAATCTTTATGATGCGCCGTCCGGGCCACCCGCATGAACACAACCGATCGCTCGGAGATACTCGGCGAAGGACGCTTCGTCCGTCTGCGCCGCCTCGCCAACGGATGGGAGTGCGTGGATCGTATCAACGCCGCTCACATTGTGACGGTGGTCGCCGTGACGCCGGACGATTGTCTCGTTCTCGTGGATCAGATGCGCCCGCCCGTCGGCGCGGCCGTCATTGAATTGCCGGCCGGTCTCGTAGGCGATCAGCCCGGCGCGGAAGACGAAGCCCGGCTGTCGGCCGCCCAACGCGAACTCGAAGAAGAGACCGGCTTCGTCGCGGCACGCTGGTCGACCCTGACCTCCGGGCCACCCTCATCCGGCCTCACCAGTGAAATCATCACCTTCTACCTGGCGCAAGGTCTGACGCGTACCGGACCCGGCGGCGGGGATGACAACGAAGACATTACCGTGCACACCGTGCCGCTCGCCGACATCGACGCCTGGCTGGAGGAGCGCGTCAACGAAGGCCACCTGCTTGATCCCAAGGTCTACACCGCCCTATACTTTCTACATGGGAGATCGTTTCGCAGATGCAGTACCCCTGAACCGTGAACCCTTGGTCCCCGAAGCCTCGCCGTCTGCTGGGCGCTCCTACACCAATCCGCGTTGATGGACAGAAAGATACCGTTCGACTCTATTGGACCGAAACATGTGCGGCCGCATGACCATCACGGAGCCCGAACGCATTGTTCGCAAATTCAAGGCGGACGTGAACAAGGCGACGCTCGACAAACCGCGCTTCAACATCGCGCCCTCACAGATCGTGCCGGCACTGATCGCGCGGGACGAGCAGCACATCCTGGGTGATCTGCAATGGGGTCTCGTGCCGTACTGGGCGGAGGACCCGGCGATCGGCAACCGTATGATCAATGCGCGCGCGGAGACGGTTGCCACCAAGCCCTCCTTTCGCTCCGCATTCCGCAAGCGTCGCTGCCTGATACCGGCCGACGGGTACTACGAATGGCAAAAGACGGTGGGCGGCAAACAGCCGGTCTATATTCGGATCGACAACGGCGCGGCCTTCGCTTTTGCCGGCCTGTACGAAATCTGGACCGGGCCGGATGAAACGAAACTCTCCACCTGTACGATCATCACGACAACGCCGAACGACGCCCTGGCATCAATCCATCACCGTATGCCGGTCATCCTTGACGAAGACGGCTGGCACGATTGGCTCGGGGGTGATAACGCAGACATCGGCGCATTGCAGGACATGCTGGTTCCTTTCGATCCCTCGCGCACCACCGCTTACCCGGTCTCAACGCGCGTCAATTCACCGCGCAACGACGATGCGGGGTGCATCGCCTCCATTGCAGCATAGGCATGCGAACCGGTCTCTATCATCACCCGTCGTGCAAGGACCACGACCCCGGTCCGGGTCATCCCGAATGCCCGGCGCGGTACGACGCGGTGATGGACGCGCTGCAACAGGCGCGTCTCGGCGATAAATTGATCGAGATCAAGGGCCGCGCGGCGGTCGAAGATGAGCTCGCGCTCTGCCACAGCCGTGAGTACATCGCCACGGCCCGCGCAGACGTTGCAGCGGGTCGATCAACGCTCAGCACCGGTGACACAACCATAGGGCATCACTCGATCGATGCCGCATGTCTTGCCACCGGCGGCGTTCTAGCCGCCGTTGACGCCCTGATGCGAGGGGCCGTCGAGAACGCCTTTTGCGTCGCACGACCGCCGGGCCACCACGCCACACCGGATCGCGGCATGGGATTCTGCCTGTTCAATTCCGTCGCAATCGCGGCGCGATACGCGCAGACCATGTACGACGTGAAGCGTGTCCTGATCGCTGACTGGGACGTGCACCACGGGAACGGCACCCAGGATATTTTCTATGCTGATCCCTCCGTGCTCTTCTTCAGCACGCACCAATGGCCGTTGTACCCGGGCACGGGTGCCGCATCCGAAACCGGCAGCGGTGAGGGCAAGGGCTACACGATCAACTGCCCGCTGCCGGCCGGGTCCGGCCGCGATGAGATTTTTGACGCATTTGATCGGAATCTCGCGCCGGCCGTCGCAGCCTTCAAGCCCGACCTCATTCTGATCTCGGCCGGGTTTGATTCGCGCGCTGGCGACCCGCTCGGTGCCTTCCAATTGCGGGACGGTGATTTCTTCGAACTAACAACCCGCCTGCGCAATTGGTCGGATCAAACGGCCGCGGGCCGCGTCCTGTCCGTGCTTGAGGGCGGGTACAATCTGGAGGGCCTCGGTGCAGCCAGTGCCGCGCACGTGCGGGCCCTGCTGGACTAACCCGCCGAGCACCGCAATGGCAGCACTCGTCTCGCTCTCGCGACGACAACTCGTGCACGGTCCGGGCTGACGTTCGACGCGGGACCTATTGCTGGCGGACACGGTATTTCTTCGCGCGCAGCAGTTCGATAATGCCGTCGTCGCCCACGATGTGGCCCGCACCGACGACGACAAAATACGTTCCCCCCGCCTTGAGGTACCCTTCGACCTTCTTGACCATCAGGATGTTGCGGTCGGTCAACATCGCCTTGTAGATCGGTTCAAAGCGTGGCTCTTCCTTCAACTGGGCTACCATGATCTTCTGTAGCCCCGGCCCGTCGCCGGCGGACCACGCTTTCAACATCGCACGTAACTGCGCGGCGGCGGCATCGGTCTGCGACAGGGCCTGTTCCAGGAAGGCTTCCTGGGCCCCGGGATCCATTTCGCTGAAGACGGCGACCTGCGACTCCACGGTTTCCAGCGCGAGCACCGTCTTGTCATCGGAACGATTAGCGAAGTGCATGTCGATCCCGAACATCGGATTGAACCCCTGCCTGCCCAGTTCGTGAAAGGTGACGGTCACGGCGACAAACCAGGGTCGCGTGCGTCGCAGAAAAGCGATCCCCAATTGGTTCGACGCGGCATACGCAGTCAGTGCCGCGTAAAGGTCCGGGCTGACGTGCTTGTCCAGTGAATCGCCGGCCGGGTACATCGCTGCATCCAGCATCTTCTGGCTGGACTCCATCTGCGTTCGAATATCGAGCGGGATCTCAAAGACGACGTTCTCGCAGGCGGCAAAAGCGTTGTTGATCGTATCGCTCAAGGGATAGAAGTTCTTTTCGGCAACGTGCACCGAGCCGAGAAGGTAGACCTCGGCCGATTTCGTCTCAACCTTCCACATGAAGGTCTTCGCAACGGCCGGCTGGCCGAGTGCGAAGTTCGTCGCTACGCATGCAGCGATAAGCCTCGCGACATGCCCGCGTCGGCCGGAACTCATGATCCGCCGGCCCGGTCCTCGAAGCTCTGCACAACCCAGCGCGACAGCTCTTTGTCCGGCGCAAGAATAGCCGCCTTTGTAATCGTAAAGGTTTTACGCCCCGTATTACGCGCGATCAACTTGAGGCCGTGTTGATAGTCGCGAAATTTCGATTCACATATTTCGCGAATCGAACGCCCCGCCTCCTCGCTGGCCGCGATCAACGTGTCCACCGCTTTGTCGTTGAACTTCAACACGAGGTCATGCTCCGCCTTAAAGTAAGCCACGTAACGATCGACCTCGGCCCGACGAACATCCAGCTCGGTTACCTCTCTCGACTCCATCACGCCGACCAATGCAGCGGCCGGGTCGTGGATCATGTCGGGCGTGACGTCGAAATGCTGGATCGCCGTGGACGGTAGCGCGAACTTGTACTCGCGAAATACGCCTTCCAGCACGGTCATCAGGCCGCGCGCACCGGTCTGTTCTGCTTCGGCGCGGGTAGCGATCTCCTTCACCGCATCGGGACCGATGGCGAACTCAATCCCATACCCGGCGAAGTCGCGACGATACTGATTCAAAATGCTGTCTTCCGACACGAGCAAAATCTCCTCGAGGTCGTCCGCGACAAGTGGATCACAGACAACGCGCACCGGTTGGCGCCCGATGAATTCCGGCTCGAAGCCGTAATCGATGAAATCGCGGGTCTGGACCATTCTGAGTAACGCGCTGGATTCCCGGTCCGCGGGATGCTCCCGTGTGAACCCGATGCGCGTCTTGCCCACACGCCGTTTGATGATTTCATCCAGCTTATCAAAAGCGCCACTGACGATGAAAAGGATGTGTCGTGTATTAAGCGTACCGCGATTTCGCCCGCCGCGCTGCATGTCCATGATGGCCTCGACCTGGCTGACGAGATCGGTCTGGCTGTGCAGGCTCACGTCCGTCTCCTCCATGAGCTTCAACAGGTTGGTCTGTACGCCGCGCCCCGATACATCGCGACCACCGCCCGTGGTTTGCGCGGCGATCTTATCGATCTCATCGATATAGATGATGCCGTACTGCGCCAGGTCCGTATTGCCGTCGGCCACCTTGACCAGGTCGCGCACGAGGTCTTCGGTATCGTGTCCGACATATCCCGTTTCCGTAAACTTGGTCGCGTCGGCCTTGACGAAGGGCACGCCGATCAGCTTAGCGATGCAGCGCATCAGGTAGGTCTTGCCGACCCCGGTCGGGCCGAGCAGGATGATGTTCTGCTTGGCATAGTCCTTCTCGCGCAGCGCTTCATCCTCGAGGCACTGGCGCACGTGGTTGTAGTGATCGCAAATCGCGACCGAGAGCACCTTCTTGGCCTCGCTCTGCCGGATCACGAATCGATCCAGATACTCGCTTACATCGCGCGGCTTGAGTTCGAATTCGCGAATGCGCCGCAGCGGATCGTCTTCATCCTCCACCGCGGGAGGAGCATCCACCGGGGCCTCGGGATCGACCTCCTGCCCCGTTGGCTGGTTGATCATGATCGACAGGTTCGGATTGCCCAGCATCTGCTGCATCTGCTTCTGCAACTCTTCAAATGGATTGTTCGGTTCGTCTTCTTTGCTCACGGGTTCTCCTCCTGAAACAGCTCTTCCTGTCCGCCGGCGGGCTTCATGCCCAGTTTCGTATACCCGCGGTCGGTCAATACGCGTCCCTGCGGGGTTCGCTTCACAAATCCTTCTTGAATCAGAAACGGTTCGTGGACCTCCTCGATTGTCCCGGCTTCTTCACCAACGGCCACGGCAATCGAACTGACCCCTACGGGTCCGCCCGAAAAGCGGTTGGCAATTGTGTCCAGGATGCGCTTATCCATCTCGTCAAGGCCATCGGCGTCAATCTCCAGCATCGCGACCGCCTTTTCGGCAATGGGGCCCGTGATCCGGTTGTCCGCCTTCACCTGCGCGTAATCGCGTACCCATCGCAACAGGTTATTGCAGATTCGAGGTGTTCCGCGCGATCGACGACCGATCTCGCGCGCGCCTTTTTCATCAATCTCGACCTTCAAGATGCCGGCCGAACGCGTAACGATCTGCTGCAGCTCGGCGATGTCATAGTAGTCGAGTCGATTGCTCAGTCCGAACCGTGAACGCAGCGGGGCTGCGATCAGCCCGCTGCGGGTCGTCGCGCCGATCAACGTGAAGCGTGGCAGGGTCAACCGCACGGAACGTGCCTGGGCCCCCTGGTCGATCATGATATCGATGACAAAATCTTCCATGGCTGAATAGAGATACTCTTCGACGGTCTTCTGCAGCCGGTGAATTTCATCAATGAAAAGAATGTCGCCGCGCTCCAGCCCGGTCAGCAGCCCGGCCAGGTCCGCCGCCTTATCGATGACGGGCCCCGATGTCGCACGTACATTGACGCCCATTGCGGCACCGAGCAGATAGGCCAGCGTCGTCTTGCCCAGTCCCGGCGGACCCGATAGCAACATGTGATCGAGCACATCTTCACGTCCCTGCGCAGCTTGTACCGACAGCTGCAGGCGCTCGCGAACCTTGGCCTGACCGATGAAGTCGTCGAAGCGCCCCGGCCGCAGACTCAAGTCAAAGTCGGCGTCCGGCGTATTCAACGTCTCATTGGTGAATTTTTCGGTCATGATCGAATCTTACGCGGGGTCCATGGGCCGTGGTGTCAGAATGCAGTATAGCGGCAAGTCCCTGAGATGACACCTAAAGAGCGGCAGGTCCGCGAATGGCTACTTTGCCAGGGCGCGCCGGATCACGTCCTCGACATCCGCGTCGGCGTCCGCCGCCGCCAGTACGCCGCGGACCATGCGTTCCGCATCGGCCGAGCGGTGCCCCAGGGCAACCAGCGCGAGTATCGAGTCGCGCGCCAGGACGTCGCCCACAGGTGCCTGGCCCCCGTCCAGTTCATCGGTGCCGATTTTGTCGCGTAGCTCCACGATGATTCGTTCGGCGGTCTTTTTTCCAATGCCCGAGATCGAGCCGACTCGGCCCGTGTCCCCGGCAGCCACCGCGGAGCGGAGTTCGTCGACCCGCATGCCGCTCAGGGCACTCAGGGCAAGCTTGGGACCGATTCCGCTGATGCCGCGCAGGAGCACAAACATCTGTCGCTCCGCCGCGGAGACGAATCCGAACAAGACGTGCTGATCCTCCCGAACATGATCGACCGTCAGCAGCCGGCAGGTCTGGCCAACAGCCGGAACCCCGTCATAGCTACTGAGCGGGATCAGCAGCTCGTAGCCGATGCCGGCTACATCGATCACGACGCGTGTGGGATGGCGTTCGGCAATGATTCCCTCGACATAGGTGATCATGACTAAATCGATTCGGGCGCGAGCGCCGCATAGGTCGAGCGGCAGTTCCAGTGGCAGATTGCGATTGCGAGCGCGTCACTTTCGTCGTCGGGCGGTTCCTCCTGCAGCCCCAGAATCGACATCACCATGCGCCGGACCTGGTCTTTGCTTGCCGCACCCGAGCCGACCACGGCCTGTTTGACGCGCCGCGGCGCATATTCGAAAACCGGTAAGTCATTCTGCCGGCAGGCGGCAATCACCACGCCACGGGCCTCGCCAAGGCGCACCGCCGTCTTGACGTTGCGACAATGAAAAATGCCCTCGACCGCGCTGATGTCCGGCGACAGGCGTGCGATCACATCCAGGATACCGGTTTGCAACCGCAGCAGGGCGTCGGACACGTTAACCGTCTGCGCGCTCCGGATGCGCGCATGCTCCACGGCTTTGAGTGACTGCCCGCTCGCCTCGATGACGGCCACGCCGGACGATCGCAACGAGGTGTCGACGCCCAGGATCCGTATGGTCGCGCTACTCATCCAGCTTCCAGCTGCGCGAGCACGGCGTCATCGACCTCGATGTTGGAATAGACGTTCTGAACATCTTCGTTGTCTTCGAGGGCTTCAATGAAACGAAAGACCCGGCGCGCGACGGCCGCGTCTGCGATGGGTACCTGCAGCTCGGAAATCATGGAAACTTCGGCGTTCTGCATGGCGATTCCGGCCTGTTCAAGGGCTTGGCAAACCGGCGTGAACTGGGTGGGGTCGCATAAAATCTCGAACTGCTCGTCCTCCCGCTGTAGATCCTCCGCACCGGCATCCAGTACAACGGCCATCAGGTCGTCCTCTTCCACCGTCGCCGCATCCACCAGGATCTTCCCCTTGCGTTGAAACGCACGCGAAACGGCGCCCTGCTGTGCAAAGCTCGAACCGTGCTTGGTAAAGATATGCCGAATTTCGGCCGAGGCGCGATTCTTGTTGTCGGTCAAGACCTTGATGACCAGCCCGACGCCCGCTTCGGCATACCCTTCGTAGACGACCTCGTCGAGCTGGCCGCCCTCCAGCTCACCCGTCCCCTTTTTGATCGCGCGCTCGATGTTGTCCATCGGCATGTTCGCCGCGCGCGCGTTCTGCACGATCGTTCGGAGCGTCGAATTGGCATCCGCATCACCCCCGCCACTGCGCGCGGCGATCAGGAGTTCCTTGCTGAACTTGCTGAAAAGCTTACCGCGCTTTGCGTCCGCCGCGCCTTTCTTATGCTGAATCGTCTTCCACTTGCTATGTCCGCTCATCTAACTCTCCATCAATCTTCGTCTTCGACGACTTCGGCCGTCTCCGCGATCTTCTGCGTGATGTTTTCCGGAACCGGCTGGTAGCGACTGAACTCCATCGTAAAGGATCCCTGTCCGCCCGTCATGCTGCGCAACTCGGCCGCATAGCGAAACAGTTCCGACATCGGGACCTCGGCATTGACGATCTGCGCGCCGTCTTCCAGGCCCATTCCAACGATATGCCCGCGCTTGTGGTTCAGGTCGCCGTTGATGTCCCCCATAAACTCATCGGGCACGGTCACGTGCACGGTCATGACCGGCTCCAGCAGGATCGGCTTCGCATTGGACATGGCGTCGCGTAGCGCGCGGGCGCCGGCGATCTTGAACGCGATCTCGGATGAATCGACCGCATGATGCGATCCGTCGTAAACGGTAATCTTAACATCCATCACCGGGTAACCCGCGATGGATCCACGCTGCAGGCCTTCATTTAACCCCTTCTGCACGGCCGGCAGGAAATTGCCCGGGATGACGCCCCCCACCACCGCGTTGATAAACCAATCTTCGTCCTCCGCCGCCTTGGGTTCAACATGTAAATACACTTCACCATACTGGCCGCGGCCACCCGATTGTTTCTTGTGGCGGTAACGCCCGCTGCCCTTGGTTGTTACGGTCTCGCGGTACGGAACCTTAGGGGTGTGCAGTTCAACCGCAACGTTGCTGCGATTCTTCATACGCTCAACCGCGATCTCCAGGTGAACGTCGCCCATGCCGGCGAGCAACAGCTGCTTCGTCTCGGCATTGCGATCCACCCGGATCGTCGGATCCTCTTCCGCAATACGCGCAAGGGCTGTGCCGATTTTGTCTTCATCGCCCTTGGACTTCGCGCTCACCGCAAACGAGATGACCGGCGACGGGAATTCGATGGGTGCAAACAATGTTTTCTGGCCGCGGCCACATAGGCTGTCGTTCACATGCGTGTGCTTGAGCTTGGGGATCGCGACAATGTCGCCGGCCATTGCCGCCTCAACGGACTCCTGTTTATTGCCATTGATGATCTGGCAGGCGCCAACTTTCTCTTTCTCGCCACGCGCGGAATTATGAATTTCGCTATCCGATTTGAGTGTGCCGCCAAAGACGCGAACGAACGTCAGCTGTCCGAGGTACGGATCGCTGACTGATCGCCAGACCTGTCCGCTGAATGGCTGACCGGCATCGGTGTCCACCGCGTTTCCTTCGGCATCTACATGCGTGACATCGGCCGGAGACGGAAAGAGGCGCGCCACGCCGTCCAACAATTCCGTAATGCCCGGGGCGTTAGGTGCCGCGCAGGCGAAAACCGGAACAAGACTGCCGTCCGCAACCGCGTGCCGGAGGCCATCTGCAATTTCTTCGGTGGATAATACTTCACCGCCAAGATATTTCTCGATCAGCGTATCGTCGGTTTCGGCCGCCAGTTCCACCAGATTGCCCTTGATCGCGGTAGCCGCATCCGACACGTCGTCCGGCATGTCCGTCACGGCGAGCACATCCACGATCTCGCCGGACGCCGTGAGCAATACCACCGCAACGCACTTGTTGCCCCAGATAGACTGTATTTTCGCGAGCGTACCCGCGAAATCCGCGTTCTCCTTGTCAAGGCCAGTCACCACGATACCGCCTATCCCTCTCGATCTCAGAAAAGAGATCACCTCTTCCTTGGTTCTCGCCTGCCACAGGGACTCACATCTCATCTGCTCGTAGTGATAATCTTCCCAGTAGTATGTTAGACCAACATAGACGGCGGCCTGTTGTCCTGGCTCCGAATGGAAGTGCAGCAACACCTGATGGTCCACTGCAAGGCGCTCCCGCATACGGACTGCTGCATCAAACATAGCTCTTGTCTGGAAGCTATTGAGACTGGTAGTGTCTCCGAGGATCAACCAACGGGGTATTCCCCACTTGGTCGATTCAAAGCCCATATTGGCGTACAGCAGGCCGCCCACAAAAACACAGGTCTGCAACACTAGAAGGACGCTAGAGACAATCCGACGAGGCTGGCGCAGACGCCGCAGGCGTTCCGCCGAGAGGTGCTCGCTGAAGCGATTCGATTCGGCCGGCGGGGTGTGGAGGCGACCGACGAAGCGGTGCTGGCCGAGCGGGCGGGGCACAGGGTCGCCATCGTCGAGGGTGACCCGCGGAACATCAAGATCACGACGAAGCGCGATCTGTCGATAGCCAGACGGCTCCTGGAGGAGACGACGATGACGGGGCGCATCGGGTTCGGGTATGACGTGCATCGGCTCGTTCAGGGGCGACCGCTCGTGCTGGGTGGCATCCGGATTCCGTATGATCGCGGGCTGGCCGGACACTCGGATGCCGACGCCGTCTGTCACGCTGTGGCCGATGCCATTCTCGGGGCGGCGGCATTCGGCGATATCGGGCGGCACTTTCCGGACACCGACCCACGCTGGGAGGGGGCCTCGAGCATCGAGTTGTTGCGGGCGGTAGTGGACCTTGTCCGCTCCCGCGGGTTCGAAGTGGTTAACCTGGACGTGGTCGTGGTGGCCGAGCATCCTAAGATTGGTCCTCATGCGGACCGCATGCGCGAGGCCGTGGCCTCGGCCGTCGGCATCGAACCGCAGGCTGTCAGCATCAAGGGAAAGACCAACGAGGGGATGGATGCGACCGGTCGCGGGGAGGCGATCGCGACGCATGCGGTGGCGATGGTGAGGATGCTCTGATGCTCGGAGATGTCAGGAGTCGGAAGTCAGAAGAAGTCCACCGGGCCCCGCCGTCCATCAGCCAATCCAATGGTTTCGGATCCGAACTGAAGACGCGTGGGAGAGGATGAGGACTTCCAGTAGTTGCGACAGCCTCCAGCTTGAACCTGCCCCCTGTCTGCCGGGAGCGAGCGTTCCATGATCGTCTACGGCCTCAACCCCGTGCTCGAAGCATTGCGTGCGGGTGGCGTTCGGGCCATTCGTCTCGGCACGGCCTCGTCGTCGAGAACAGCGGAGGTAC
>CAJWTS010000006.1 GCA_913047795.1 uncultured Verrucomicrobiota bacterium
AGGCCCCCGCCGTTACGGGATCGGTGGCGCCCTTCGCCAGCTCGCCGACGATTTCCACGGCAAGCGCGGGCGTAAGCGCCTTGCTTCCTTGTCGGCCGACGCCGATGGTCTGAATGCCGCGCACGACGGCCGGTGCCTGGGGGTCTATCTTCGCCATGGACTACCGCTGCTCCTCGATCTGTACGGCGTAAATCTCCGCGACACCACTGCCCGCGTAATGCACTCGCGGTTCAATTTCCATGAAGCTCGTCAGCTCGAACTCCAGGACGAGCGGTGACGCGGGCTGCACCGCGGTCACCTCGCGTTCGGCCAGCACCACCCGACCGTCATCCGTACAGACGTCGAAGCGTATTGGCCGATCAGCCGCCACGCCGCTTACGACGGCTCGATAGGTCACCGTGTAGCGTCCCGGGCTGAGGTGTAGATATCTGCCAAAGCAGAGCACGCCGGCGTCATGCCGGCCGGCTTCCGCGACGCGCATGGTGTCTTGCCCGTCAGCGGTCCGCTGATTGGTTCCCGTCGTACGGTGCAGCTTGTAGATCGGAACGCTGAATGCGATCCGGGCCTCTTTATCGAAGGGGCGCAGACTCATATCGGCACCGTTCAAGACATACGGCGTTCGGCCCGGGTAGGCGGCGGCCAGCGCGCGGTTACGCGGACCCATGCTGCGCGCGCGCAAGGGATCGGTGCCCAGTCCGGCGCGATTGAACACAATCTCTTTCATATACGGTTCCTCCGGAACGTCTTCGACGATGACAAGCGACCGCGGCGGCAGACTTTCGATCAACGTCAAGAGTGCCCCCTCATAGATCCGCGGCGCGCGCAACTTCAGCGCCTGCGTGTAGGTGAACCGCCCCGCCAGCCCGACGATGACGCAGGCCACGAGGACGATCGCCACGCGCAGCGCACGTGCACGCGCAGCCGCCGCCCAGGCGCGATCGGCAGCGAACCCGAGTCCCAGCATCAGGAAGACGCTCGTCTCGAAATAGTATACCGGGCCCACCATGTGTACGCCCTCGAACCAGAAATAGATGTAGCCGAGGTAGACCGCCACCGGCGCGCCGATGAACAGTCCTGTCCAGCGCCGCCGCCAGCCGGCGAGCACCGCGAGCGAAACGAAGATTCCGGAGCCGGGAAACCCGTAGATCCATTGATCGAGCCGACGCAAGTTGCGGCCCATCACCTCGACGCCGCGGGCGAGGTCATGCGTCACCTTGCGTCCATGCGACGAGCGCTCGCCGAACCCGAGGCGTTCGCCGAAGTCATAGAAGAGATAGGTTGGCGACAGCGGGTCACCAAGCGCAGCGAAATTGTAGGCCATGTAGAGCACGCCGCCGATGGCGGCAGCGCCGGCGAAGCACAGGGTCCCGAGCCATTCGTCACGCGAGCGCTTCTTCCACAGGCTGATCAGACAGTCCAGGCCAAAGGGCAGGGCCAACAGCAGTGCCGTATACGTCCGGTTAAGAAAAAGCCACGACCAGCCAAGTCCCGCCAGGGTCGCGTAGATTCGCGCCCCGCCACGGCGCCAACGGACATAACACCATAACATGAGTGCGGTCCCAACGAACCCGCTCGTGTGGCTGAATAGCGTCCCGTACATGATCAGCCAGAATGGGCTGGCCAGAACGATCACCCAGATGATCGGTTCGCGAATCTGGAGGTCCCGCGCCAGGCAGCACATCAGCCACAAGCCCAGCGCAGCGGCGACGGCCGGCATCAGGCGTACGTTGTCAAAAGCGGCACCCGGTAGAAGCCAGAGCGCGTGCCCCGGCGGGTAGCGCGACATCCAGCCGACGTCATCATCGCAGATAATCATTTCGCTCGTCACCTGTGCCGCGAGGAGCGGCTTTTCGCGCGCGATCACCCCGTCGAGAAAGTTGTACGCCTGGAAAACGTAGCTGTTCTCGTCTGTGACCATGTTCGCGCCGCAGAAAAATCCCTGGCTCAAGACCAGCGACCAGCCCGCCACGACAACACAGAGCAGGGTGCGAATCGCTATGATCCCGCGGGGTCTCACGGTCCGCCTGCCGGCTCGAAGCGCGGTGCGAAAAGACCGTGCAATTGCGGGATGTCCCACAGCAGCAAGGCCGTTGAGACGCAGAAGGCCAGCACCACGACGGCGAAGAGTTTGCGATCGCGATACAGCTTCTCCGGATGCTGAACAGGGCTGTCCGGCTTATAGCCCACGTGCAGGTATTGCGCCATAGCCAGCGCCACGAATGGAATCGCCAGGACCAGTTCGACGCGGTAGCGCGCGATGAAGACGCCGGCGCTCATCCCGAAGAACGCGGTGTAAAACAAGATGCTTAGCTGCAGATACTCTTCGTTATAGTGGCGAAAGGAACGCCGATAACGTCCCGCCCGCGCCTCGTCGCCGATGTGCCGGTATTCCGCGAACCGTTTCACCGCCATCAGGAACGCGCCGAACATCCAGTATGCCACGATTGCGGAGAGCGTAATCGGTTGCGTCAGGCCGGTCGCATACCAACCGATTGCCAGCCGGATCGGGTTGTTGATCGACTCGCAGACGACATCCAAATAGGGCCGGTCTTTCATGCGCAACGGCGGCACGTTGTAGAAAAGACCCATAACCCATAGCAGTGCCGCTGCCGAGGCAAGGTGAACGTTCACGGTCAGGGCCAGTCCAACGCCGGCCAGCGCCAGAACGGCGAATTCGACGTAGGCCACCGGAATACTGACGCGGCCGGATGGGATCGGTCGGCTTTGCTTGTCCGGATGAAAGCGATCGCTCGGCGCGTCGAGGATCTCGTTGAGAACGTAATTGCTCGATGCCACCAGGCAGGCGGCCGCCAGGGCGATGAAGACCGGCCCGGATACCGCCGCGGCGATCGGCAGCCCGGAGAAGGTGATCGCGAGCAAAACACCCGGAACCACAAAAACGTTCTTCAGCCAGTGGCTTGGCCGCGCAATCTCGATGTAAGGTTGGATCGCGCGAAACATGCCGCACTATCTAACAAATGCCCCTGCGGTCGCAATGGCATTGTCCGGCGCCTCGGATGCGGGCACGGGTAAGGCGCGCAATGGACGTACCAGGTGCGCCAGATTATGCGCCATCACGATCGCGGCCATGGCCCACACGATGGCCGTGCGCCCCGCGGGCGGACGGGGCCCGTCCAGACCCTCCCCTTCCGCGCCGGCCGCTTCGCCACGCAGGTAGACCAGGCAAACCACCCACAGGGCCGGCAGGGTAATGACAGCAAACAAAAACGGATCCTTCGGATCCCACCAGGTATGCAGCAGGAGATTCGAAACGAACCACGCAAGCGCGAGAAGCAGTGGCATGATCCGGTCCCAGCGGCGTTGCCGCGCGTCACGCAGCATCCCGCGTACGCAGCCGACAAGCGTCGCGAGCGCCAGGCCCAAATAGGCATAGAGCACGACGCGCCCCAACCGGATGCGTCCCATCATCTGGCGAAAATGCCGATCTCCTGTATTCTCCAGCCCCGGCAGGATCACGCTGTAAATGGCCGCGTTGTACAGCGCCAGTTTGATATTCGGCGCGCTCAGGTTCTGCGCGCGGCCCCACTCCTCCCCTCTTTCCGGCCTTTCCGCATGGCCGAAGGCCCATCCCGGGAGCGTCCTTAACGGCACCTCGTATACACGGTTGGCAAGCAATGCGTAGCCGAGTACGCCCACGACAAGACCGGTCGCCAGGCACGCGCCTGCGCGCCGCCAGGCCCCGGCCCAGGGCAGGCAGATCGCGGGTGCCAGAAACACAAGCAGGAAGCCATCCGTTCGAAAAAGAAAAGCAAGCCCGGCATAGGCGCCCAGCCGCGCGGCGTCGCGCGCCCGTTTGCGGGCGAGACAATCGAGCGCAGCTCCCATGGCCAGAATGCTGAAACACAAAGAAGGAATGTAGGTGTCGATCGTGGAAGAAAAAAACCAGTACCCGGCGGCACTTCCGAGCAGCACACACCCCGCCAGGGCACCGGCGCGCGTGCCGGTCATGCGCTGGCCGATGCGATAGGCCGCAGCCAGTCCCAGCGCGCCGAAGAAAATACTCATCGATAGGTGGCCCCAAAGAATACTGTCGGCGCGCGACAACCGCCGTTCGAAGAGAGGCACGAGCCGGGCGCCCAGCACGTGATAGAGCAGATGATCGTTGTGCGTGAACGTCTTGTCCTTGCGGTATTGACGAATAATAAACTCGCCGTCGCTGTCGAACAACCGCCGGTTCTGGTACACGGTATTGAAGCCCGTCGGCACCGAGGTGCCGTAGACGACGGCCGCGAGAACAAAGATACCGATGCCGATCCCCCGTCCACTGCCGAAGCGCTTCCGGCCCACCGTCGGGGCCCGGGGCGCCTCCCCTTCCGGGTCGGCGGCGTCACGCGTCACGGTGGCGCTCCACGATGGCCTTCAAGGCATCGCTCTTCGATCGCAAATCGCGCACGAGGGCGAATTGTGTCCGCGCACGATCCAGGTTCTCGCCCGGACGATGAATACGGAAATAGGTGTCCCCTTCGATATGGTCGGTTAGGAATCGCATTCCGATCTCATAGGTAATCAGGATTCCTGAATCTGTCAGCAGGTCCACCTCGCGTGGCACAAGAAAGTTGCGCGCAACGCCCATGTAGCCCGCGACCATGCTCTCATACCGATCGAGCCCGGCCGATACTTTCCGGAGGTCGCGCTCGTTTTCCTGGAAGTCGCCGATCGTTGTGCGGATCTGATCGCCGAAATCATAAAGCACGGACCCGGGCATGACTGTGTCCAGGTCGATCACACAAATGCCGCAGTCCGTCTTGTTGTCGAACATGACGTTGTTTATTTTCGTATCGTTATGTGTGACTCGTTCGGGTATCTGCCCCGCGCGCATGCCGTCCGTCACCGTCGCTGTAATGCCTTCGAGGCCCAGCGCGAAGTCAATGTCCTCGCGACAGGTGGCGGCTCGATTCAGCGAGTCGTTCGTCGCCGCTGCGACGAGGTGTTCGAATCGCTTCGGTGTGTTGTGAAAGTCCGGAATGGTATCGTGCAGGCGCGGCGCCGGCAGGTCGGACAAGAGTTCCTGGAATACGCCGAAGGCTTTCGTGGCCTCGCCGGCCTGGTGGTGGGACTCGATGATCTCGTAAGTGATCGCGCCATTGATAAAAAGATACATCCGCCAGGCATCCTCGCTCGCGTCGCGGTATACCCAGTTGCCGTCGTGCGTCGGCATGATGGTCATGGTCTCACGGGCCGGGTCCGACCCTGGTCGGTCGCGAAGCTTGGCGCGCAGGTGATCGGTTACGCGAATGATGTTTTCCATCATCCCGTTAACGTCGCAAAAAACGCGCTCGTTGATCCGCTGCAGAATGTAGCGCTCGGTCTCGCTATCGACCTGCATCGTGACGGCGAACGTATCGTTAATGTGCCCGTAGCCGAAGGGCGCGCAGCTCGCGACGGTACCGGGAATATCGAACGCATCGACAATCGCCTGTGCCCCGATAAGCGTCAGCTCGTCATGTATCATTTATTGTTTCTCTTCGGTCGGCGCGACACGGGGGGCCGACGTTGTGGTTCGACGCGGACGTGTAGTAGAGCATTGTTGAAAGTTATCGGCTAGCTGGAATCCGCTATACAAATAAAATGAATCACGTCGTGCAACCAATCTAATTCCACGCGGAACAGCCCGGCGCCAAATGTCAGCGTATTCTTGTCGCTTCGCGCGATAATGGTACCGCCGGCCGAGGTCTTCCCTCGTGCCCGAACAGGATCCTCACTCCTCCGCTGCGACAAATACTCCGTCTATCCGAACCTTGCATACCGTTATGATCACCGCCCCGCGCACCGCACCGCACGGGGTCGTGGCCGCGGCGGCCGGCACGACCCGGTGTCAAGATCCGGAATTAGGGGTTACGTCGGCCTGTCCAATCATGTACGTTTTATCAAACCGTGGGGACGCCGTCCCGAAGGAACATGCCCGCCGAAAGCCAGTCGAAATCCCTCCCGTCACGCCTTGCATTGGGCCTCGGCCTGCTTCTCGCTGTTGGGCTGTTGATCGTGATGCGCTTCGCCCTCGGGCAGGTCGACGCCACGCGGCATCTCCGGCCGGACAAGAACAATATCACCGAACACGATTGGCGTACGCCACCGGTCATCCATTTTGATACGGACCGACAGAGCGGCGTCTGGCATACACGCCTGCAGATACCGGGTAAGCGCGCCGGCGATCCGGCGCCGGCCCAGTTCGAGTTCGACATCCCGCCGGACGGCGTCTCGTACGCGATGAACCTCGCTGTCGTTAAATCGAAGCCCCCCGGCCCGGTTCACCTCGATGTGTCGGCGAACGGCCGGCTGCTCGGTTCGCTGCAGCCAGAACCCCTGCGGCCGCGCCGCAACGAGATATCGGCCACGGAGCGTCTGACGTTGCCTCCCGCCGCCGATCGTCCCGCGACAGTGACCGTCCGCAACCAGGGCCCGTCCTGGCGCGGCAAGCTGCTGCTCGTTCCGAACCCGCATTGGCTGCGCCGTATCCTCGCAGCCCTTGCGGGGATAGGCCTGTTGCTGCTGCTCGTCAGCACGCGTTGGGGTCGCCGCCTCTCCCGGATCGCCACACCGGCGCTCGTCTTTTGCGTCTTTCTCTCTCTTTTCTACTACACGCTATTCACGAATAAAATGGCACCTATGAACGGCGTCATCATGAGCGACTCCGACGAGTTGATTCGGGTACTGGTCAAGAAGACGTGGAACGAAGATGCAATTAAACACATCTTGTTCGCACCGACCATGCAATGGCTATTGGGCTACACCGGCGAGGATGCGGTCCGCCCGAACTTGCGTGATTGCGCCCGGGTCTTCAGCGTCGTCGCGGCGCTCAACTGCCTCGTTGCCTACCTGCTCTTCCTGCGGCTCGCGCGCCGCCGCACGGCAGCGATCCTGCTGACCTGCGCCTACGGATTCAGCTTCTCGATCTGGGTCTATTCATCCGTTTACGAGACGTACATTTTTTCGTCCCTGATTCTGAATCTATTTATTCTCGCGGTTCTCTTCATTCGACCCCAAAGCCCGCTCGTGGCGTACCTTCCAGCCACACTCCTGCTCGCCCTCTGCGGCCTGGCGCATCTTCCGCTCCTCGTCTTTCTGGGCCTTCTCTGGATGCGCCTCTGGCAGGCGGACCGGACGCTGGTGCAGCGCTTACTCGGCTGCGCCCTGCTGGCCGCTCTCGCCGGGCTCGTTTTTCTGGATGGTCGTCTCTGGATCAAGCAGTACTACGCGGGCATTCATGAGGCACTGGACTATTCATGGCACGCGGAGTTCCTGACCGCCAGAGAGACGACGATAACGGAGTTCGCCGGCCGCGATAATCTCACCTTCGGTAACCTCGGCACGCTGCTTCTCGGACAGTTCCTTTTTGTTCACGGGGGGCTGCCCCAGGGGCATCTATGGGATCTTGGGTGGCGCGGCGCCGCGCCGATTCTTCATCATCCGGTCGGTCTGCTCTTGTGCCTCGCTTGCGCGACACTGTGGGTCACGGCGGCGCTCGGCGTTGCGCGGTCCCCGGCGCTGCGTGGCCACGCGTTTATGTTCTGTGCCCTGGTCCTGGTGCCCTACCTGGGTTTTCTGTGGTACTTCAATCCCGCCGAAACGCTGCTCTACAGCGCGCCGTTGGTGAGCGTCAGCCTGCTGGCTTTCTTCACCGCCGGGCAGCAGGTGCTCGGGCGACGGATCGATTACGTGCTAATCGTGCTCGTGCTCGGCCAGATCGTATGGAACGTACCCGTTCTATTGAGCTACCAATAAGGGCACGAATCGCGCGTCAAGGTTCGCGCGTTGCTTCGCCTTCGGGCGGCGGTTCCGTGGCGGCCTCTTCCTGCCGGGCCTCACGCGTATCGGCCATATAGCGCGACACATATCCGCCGGTCAAAACATCGAGCTTCGAAAGATTGCGTTCAACCTGGATCGCCATTCGCACGTTCTCGGGATCGGCGTCAAGAAACGCCATGGCCTCAACAAGGTCGTAGTAGAAATTCACGATGGCGTCGACAAACTCAAGCCGGAATCGTTCGATTCGCGCATTGGCATCCGCCGCCCGCACTTCATCCGGTTGGAAAACGAATGCCGAAAGGTTCCACGTCAGCAAGACGCCCCATTCATCCGTCGATCGCCGCGTGCTGCCGGTTTGTACGCTATCGAGTCCTTCCTCACGGGTGATGCGGGTCGTGCCGCGCGCGGTGACCGAAGGCTCGCGATCAACCCGCCGTGTCTCCGTGGCAGTGGTCGAGGCCGCGGGGTCGCCGAAGACCACTTCGGTCAGGCTCCCGCCGTGGGTGGCCTCGTCGCCACCCGTCTCGGTCTGCACGACGGTCCGTTCGAACACCGCCAAATCATCCACGAAATCATCGGAAACGAGGTACTGTACCTGTATCTGCGGCAGCCACGCGGCGCGCCGCATGCGCTGTAGCCAATCTTTGCGCTCGTCAAAGGTTCGCGGCAGCCGGCCAAGAGCTTCGCGCACCACGACCTGCACCGTCGGCAGGTCGCTGCGCCGCCAGTTGCGCGCGTCGGCTTCCATAGACGGCGGCTCGACCGCTCGGGCGAGCCCGGACGCGAGAAGCACACACAGGCTCAGGAAGATGGCGTGTCTGGTTATCATTTTATGGCTTTTCGTTCAGGCGCGATCGATCATCGATCGATCATCGCGGCAAGTCAAGTCCGTCGCGCCCGTGTTTAGAGACAGCCCGCAGCGTAAGACTCGCGATCCACCCGTGGACATCCTCATCACCGTCCGACGGTCGCTCCAGGCGCCGGTAGTGTGCCGGAAACAATGCGATCCCACGGCACCCATCCAGCTCAGTCGCGGATCGGCCAGCTTTCGGGAAAGGACAAATTGAACATCGATCCAGTTTTCCATGAGGACCAGGTCCGCAAAACTTATCTCGGCCCGACCCTCCGTCTTGGCTTTCGATGGATGGATCCGGTCCGTAGGGATATAGGCTCGTCATCGGGTCGCGATACGCTTCGCGCACGCGCGGATGACGTCCCCGGAAGTGCTGCCCGAAGGAAAACTTGCCGCGTGTGTGCTGCACATTCCGCCGTGGGTACCGCGGCAACAGTCCCGACAGGTCCAAGAAAACGAAGGACCCTTCTTCTTGCTCAATTCTCTCCACGCCTGCTGGTTGCCCGACTAGGATTTGAACCTAGACTGACTGATTCAGAGTCAGTTGTGCTACCGTTACACCATCGGGCACGTCGAAAAGGGGATGTACCATACCCCTCTCCACATGAGCGCACAAGCCCCGATAGGATATCCGCCGTCTACGATTCGCCGGCCTCTGCGGGTGCCCGACGTAACTCGAAAACATGATATCCCTGCGCTGTCCGGGGCGTAACCGCAAAGGGTAAAGGGCCCCATGCCGACGTATAGAAACCCACGCCCTGGCGCTCATTCATCAACTGTAAGGATGCGCTCGTCCCGAAGTTCAACCAGGGATAGATCACCACGCGCCGCAACAGCCGCAGGTTCTCGGGAGGAAAGGGAAAAACACCGGTATTCATCTCGGGGACCACTATGCGATCGCCCATCCTGAATGTGTCCCTTCTATAATCAATCGCGCGGGCGCCACCGCGTTCCATGTAATACTGAAAGCCCCAGTGCCCGCTGAAGCGCTGGACCGCGTCGCCAGCCGGGGTATCGCGACAGAGCTCGCGCGCAACGCGACGTGCCGAATTCGCCCAGCGGTAATCCGAGGCCGCGACCGCCAATGACGACATTCCGGCAATCAGCAGCGCCGCGCACAACGCCCTGTTGCGATGGCTGTGCCACCGGGCGGTCCCCATCGTCAACACGACACACAGCGCCGGCAGCGCCGGTAAAAACGACCGCACATTGACCGTCCAATTCACGACGGTACAAAAGCCGAACGTGCCGAAGATCCAGAGCGCCAGGAGCAGTGCCTTTGCATCCTTGCGCCGGACCGCCATGATCCACGTCGTTCCGAGCAACATCACGCCGGAACAGACAAACAGGGCGAATTGCACGGCGCGCAACCAAGCCCCCTCGCCGCCGCTTTCATACCCCGCCGTCTTCGGGAAGAACACGATCACGACGGAGACCAACAGGAAAGCCAACAACCAGACAATGCCGCTCCGGCGGGTCGCGGTCACCGGGATTAAGAAGGCCGCGATGAGCACTCCGCCGCCAAGAAAGGTTAGTCCGGAAAGGAGCCGCAACGGAAGCGTCTCGCCGGACGCCTCGTGGGCATGCCTGGGAAACCCGAGCGCGTTCCAGAACAAGGGCTCGCCGTAACGCTGCGTCGTATATTGATCATACGCGATCAACCCCAGGGCCGGCAGCAACAGCAGCAGGAGAGACCAGCTGAGGCCGCCGCGTTTCACTATCGCGTACGCCGCCAACAGGGGAATAAGGCTCACCGCGAAGTAGCGCGTCATCACGGCCGCGAGCGCCAAAAACGCAGCCGCGATGACGCACCCGGCATGTCCCTCATCAACGCCCTGGACCCATAACACGACAGCCCAAACATACAGACTCGCCAACAATACATCGCTCATCACGGACGTGGCGGAAACAAGAAACGCCGGCGTCGCCAGCATCATGGCACCCGTCCATCCTGCCGAAGCTCCGCAGGCGCGCGCCAGCTTCGCGCCACCGAGCACGAGCAGAATCGCCGGAAGAAGAAAGGCCAGGTGCAGCGCGATCTCGCTGCGCCCAAATAAAAAGCCCGCCGCAGCCAGATAGTACCCTGTCAGCGGAGGATTCATTGTGAATCCATGTATGGGCTCTACGGTATCCCGCCAGTTGATTTCGAATCCGTAAAAATCCCCCGCGGAACGCGTGATCTGCTCCGCGACATGCAAAAAAAGAACGTCATCGACGTGGAACGCCTTGTCGATGAAGAGCAGAAGGCAAAGAACAGTCGCACCTACCAACGCAACCAGCGTGCGGCGCGCCGTCATCCGCGACCTAACTGATGCGCATCGGCATCAAGACGTACACGAACGGACTCGCGCATTTGATCACGCCGGGACTCAGGTCGTCCACCAGTTCGAAAAAGATTTCGTCGTCGTCCATGTTTCGCAGCGGATCCATCACGTACTCGGGATTGAAGGCCACCGATATCTGTTTGCCGCTGTACTTAATCGGTATCGCCTCCCGTGCCTCGCCGACATCTGGCGTGACCGTGCTGATCTCGATTTTGTTTTTTGCGAATGTCAACCGGACCGAATTCGCCTTGTCGGTCGTCAACAGCGACACGCGTCGCAACGCCACCAGGAGCGATTCACGTTCGACCGTTACCCGTTCTTCGCACTGCGAGGGCACGACCTGGCGGAAATTCGGATAGTTACCCTCGATCAATTTACAAACCATCAAAACGTTCGCACACTCGACAGCGACCTGTTTATCGAGCACGTGCAGTTGCGCGTCGCCTTCATCCTTGAGCACATGCACGAGTTCTTTCACCGCCTTCGACGGTATAATCATGTCCTTCTCGCTCTTGTCCGGCACGTCTATGGCGTGCTCGACGAGCGCCAACCGCCGTCCGTCCGTGGCCACCATTGTCAACTTGTCGCCGCGAAAACTAAGGTGGACACCGTTGAGTACACGCCGGGTCTCGTCCGTTGATACGGCGTAAGACGTCTTGCGGAACATATCGCGCAAACTGGCCTGCGCCATGCCATGCGCGGTACCACCCTCCACGGTCGGCGAAGGCGGAAATTCGTCCTCGGACAGGCCCATGATCTTGAAGAACGCCGCGCCTGCCTTGATCGTCGCCGCGTTCTTGTCGTCAACCTCGACATCGACATTGCCCTCGGGCAGCTCGCGTACGATGCTCAGCAGACGCCGCACGGGTAGGCTGGTCGCGCCCGAAGACTTGATGGTCGCATCGACATTGCAACGCATGCTGACGTCGAGATCGGTCGTGGTAAGCGTCAGGTGTTTCTTGTCCGCCTTGATTAACACGTTGGACAGGATGGGCAGCGTGCTGCGTAAGCTGACGACGCCTTGCACCACCTGCAGCGCCTCCTGGAAAGCGGTCTTGGATATCGAGAATTTCATTTAGCCTCCGCGATTCGATGTATTTGCCGACAAATACATAGTGATAGATTAGTTAGTATTAGAAATAATATCCGTATTATGGGGTGTTTATTGTTCAGATAAGCGTGGTTCGGCCCATAAATAAAGGAAAAAACAAGCCCCTTCGCATGTCAGTAGAAATGATAACACATGATGACACACACCAGGTTTTCAACAGCTGCTCAGTCATTAACATAAGATCAACAAACTGTGAGGGTTGTTATTCACACCCCGGCCCGCCCGCCGGACCGGGTTCGCGTTAGAGCGGCGAACCTATTTTTTTCGAGATAGTCACTACCGATTGTTTTAATGCCGCGTCGGAAGCCATCTTTTTTTCGATGGTACGGAATGCATGCAGCACCGTTGCATGTGTTTTGCAAAAAGCGTTACCAATCTCCGGCAGCGACGATGGTGTCAGGCGCCGGCAGAGATACATCGCCACCTGGCGTGGCACCGCGATCGCCTGCGGACGACGCTTACTCGTCATATCCGCCAGGCGCACATCGAAATGTTCCGCAACCGCACGCTGAATCTTATCAAAGGACAGCACTTGTTGCTGCTCCTCGTCAACGCTGTCGCGCAGGAGCCGCTCGACCAGGTCCGCGCTCAATTCCTTACCGGTGAGAGAAGCGTATGACGTCACGCGAATGAGCGCGCCCTCGAGGCGACGAATGTTCGACGCGATGTGTTCGGCGATGTAGTAGACCACTTCGTCGGGCAGCGAAAGGCTGGTCTGTTCCATCTTGTTGCGCAGAATAGCGATGCGCGTCTCGAGATCAGGCGCTTCGAGTTCCGTCACCAGGCCCCATTCGAAGCGCGAGACCAACCGTTGTTCGAGTCCGGGAATCTCGCGTGCCGGACGATCGCTCGTCATGACGATTTGTTTGCGCGCATCGGTCAACGCGTTGAAGGTGTGGAAGAATTCTTCCTGCAGGCGTTCCTTGCCGGCAAGAAAATGAATGTCGTCGATGAGCAAAACGTCGACGGTGCGATAACGCTTGCGGAACTGAACGAGACTACGATTTTGGAGCGCGTCGATATATTCATTCGTGAATGTTTCGCATGAAAGATATGCGATCGGCGCCCGGGTCTTTGCGTACACGCTATGGCCGATTGCATGCATCAGATGCGTTTTGCCGAGCCCCACACCGCCGTAAATGAAAAGAGGGTTGTATGCCCGCGAAGGCGCCTGAGCAACCGCCAGGGCCGCGCCGTGCGCGAAACTGTTGGAGGGACCGACGATGAATTCTTCGAAGGTGAGCTCGGCCTTTAGTGGCGGCTCGCTGCGACTCCAACGACTACTAATCCGTTCGCGAATGGATTTCTTTTTCTGCGCGTCGTCGACCGCTGTCGCGTCGGTGCTGCGCCGTTCTTCGATTGTAAACTCGATGTCATACTCTTCGCCACTGACCGCGGAGAGCGCGGTCCGAATCAAGGGAAGGTAGTTCTCTTCGAGCCAGGTCTGGTAGAAGTCGTTGTCGACGGAGAGCACCAACCGGTGATCCTCGAGAGCGCACGGTTCGATCACGGCGATCCAGCGCGTGTAGATATCAGGATGTAGCAACTCGCGCAGATGAACGCAGGCGTTCTCCCACAATGTTTGTGCAGTTTGATTGTCCAACAGGGGCCTCCCGGCGACCGATTCTAAGTAAGCGCGAAAATTCGTTTCATCGTCAACCGTCTCGTACTTAGTTCTGATACAGAAACCATGCAAATAAAAAAAACCTTGCGCCCAAAATGGGCGCCCCGGTAGTTAACAGCTTGTCAACACTCCTTCATTCAGGGCGACGCGCAAGCAGAGGTGCGTGAAACACGGCTATCGAATGGGATATCTACAGAACCCCCGTGCTTATCAACATGCGGCACGGCCCAAGATGCAGCCGCCACCCGAAAAATACCACAATATCTAGTGGGCCGCCGCGCGCCAAAAAATTTATCTAAGAGGCGATACGGAAGCTCAAAAACATGCCGTGCGGCCCCGGGCGAGGGATGGAGGCCGGACTTTACAGCGCGGGTTGAGGGGGGGACACTGCGACGAATGAAAGACAAAACAAAGAAGACAAGCGGTCCGGCGCGCCTCCTGATCGGCGACGCCGACACCTGTGTCGACATCGAGTACGCGAGCGGCTTTCACGCCGTAGACCCGATCGTGTTTTTTTTGCACGGCCGCCGGCGCGTTCTGGTTGTGCCCGACATGGAAGCAACACGCGCGCAACGCGAGGCGCATCGCTGTGTCGTTTATACGCCGCGCGCGCTGGGCGTTCAACGCAACCAACTTCGCAGCACGTCAAGCTGGGCTGCTGCGCTTCTTGCCCGCGAAAAAATGGCGCGCGTTTCTGTTGCGCCGACCTTTCCACTTGCGACCGCGCGCGCACTTGAACGAAAAGGTGTGCGCGTTGACGTTGTTGATCCGCTCTTTCCGGATCGCGCCATTAAGACGGCGGATGAGATACGCAACATCGCCGGCGCGCAACGCGCGGCCGTGGAAGCCATGCGGGCCGCCACGGAAATGATTCGGAGGGCGAAAATCGCGGGCGATCGGCGCCTGATGCTGGACCGCAAGCCGCTTACGTCGGAACGTGTGCGCGCGTGCATCGACGAAACCCTGATTCGCCTTCGTTGCATTTGCGAACTCACGATCGTGGCCGGCGGAAGACAATCTGCCGATCCGCACGAGCGCGGCAGCGGGCCATTGCGCGCGCAAGACCCGATCGTCATCGACATCTTTCCGCGGCATCTGGACCATGGCTACTGGGGCGACATCACGCGTACGCTCGTGAAGGGCGCGCCGTCGGCGGAACTGACGAAGATGTATCGCGCCGTGAAGCGCGCACAACACGAAGCACTGCAGCGCCTGAAGCCCGGCGTCGTGGCCTCCGGCATTCACGCGGGCGTGGTGAAGCGGTTTGTGGATCTCGGTTTCGCGACGGGTGTTATCGACGGAAAGCATGTGGGGTTTTTTCATGGCACGGGGCACGGCGTTGGAATGGAAATACATGAGGCGCCGAACCTGGGCTTGCGGCCGACACGTCTTCGCGCGGGACAGGTCGTGACGGTCGAGCCGGGGCTCTACTATCCGGACATCGGCGGCGTGCGGATCGAGGACACGGTGGCGGTGACGCCGACAGGGTGGAAGTACCTCGCTACCTGCGAAAAGGGCATGCTAATCTAAGGCGATTTGGAACGCCGCCGCGGGCGTAAAAAAGAGAACTTTTCTAAAATAAAAAGAACGCCAGTCCGTTATGTGGAGCAAGAACATGAAACACCTGCAGATAACAGCGGCCGTTATGGCGTTTACCCTCGCCCTTGTCTATGACGGTGCAGCCGAAGAGGACTTAGACCGCCCGGACCGGAACAGGGATCGGCCGGATCGCAGGGAGAATGACGAGCGGCCGCAACACCGCGGGGAAAAGACGCGGGGCATGATGAAGAAACCGGGTGGCGAACGTGAACAGTTCCGGCTCCTGCATATCCTGATCAAAAATGACGAATTGGCGGATGAAATAGGCCTTACGGACGAACAGCGCACGTCACTTCGGGAATCGATGCAACGGGCCCAGGCGGAAAGCCGCGAGCTGCAAGCAGAGGTGCAAAAAGCAGCCCAGCAGCAGGCGCGGCTTGTGACGGCGGACGAGGTCGATGATGAAGCGGTGATGAACGCCGTGGACCGCGTCTTTGAGGCGCGCAAGGCGATGGCGAAGACGCGAATGCGCCAATTCCTCCTGCTCAGGAAGACGCTGACCCCGAAGCAGATCGAAAGCGCCCGCCAACTGGTTCGTAACCAGGCGCATCGTCGCCAGAATCGCGGCGCGTCCGATTTTCGCGAACGCCAGATGCGGCGCGATGATCGCAAGCGCGATGACGCTCACGATCCCGGCGCACCGCGCCAAGACTAGCCGTCCGCCACGCGCGTGATGTCCGCGCCCAGGCGGCGCAATTTCACCTCTACCGCTTCATATCCGCGGTCGATGATGTCGGCGTTCCCGATCACACTCTGGCCCCGGGCGCACAACGCCGCGACAACCATCGTCATGCCCGCACGAATATCCGGACTCGGCAGGCGCGTGGCGCGCAGGCGTGAGGGGCCCATGACCATGACACGATGTGGATCGCATTGAACAATGCGCGCGCCCATGTTGATCAGGTGATCCACGAAGTACATGCGACTCTCGAACATCTTCTCGAAGAAGAGGACCGTACCCTTGGCCTGGGTCGCAACGACCGTGGCGACACTCATCAGGTCCGACGGAAAATGCGGCCACACGCCGTCCTCGATCTTCGGAACCGCGGAGCCATGATCGTTCTCGACGCGCAGCTTCTGTGCGGGCGGGAGGTGCAGCGTTTGACGATCGATCTGCCAACGCACACCGAGCTTGTGGAAGCCGCGCTCGATGGCGGTCAGCGTACCTGCATCGACACCCGACACCGTCAAGTCGCCGCCGGTAACCGCGGAGGCCGCAATGAAACTGGCAATCTCAATGTGGTCCGCGCAAACGCGATGCGATACGCCGCCCATCGACGTTACGCCGTCGACGGTTAGGTAGTTCGTTCCGATGCCACGGATCCGGGCGCCCATCTTATTCAACATCAGGCAGAGATCCTGCACGTGCGGTTCACAGGCGGCGTTGTAGATCGTCGTGCGTCCGGCGGCGATTACCGCTGCCATCAGGATGTTTTCCGTAGCTGTCACGCTCGCTTCGTCCAGCACGATGTCGGCGCCTTTCAGTTTCTTGCACTCAAAGCGATAGACCTGGTCCCCGCGTACGTCGATGCCGAGCGCGCGCAAGCCGGAGAAATGGGTGTCGAGCGGACGCCGTCCGATGCCGTCCCCGCCGGGTGGCGAAAGGATCGCGCGCGAGTAGCGCGCGCAAAGCGGCCCGGCGAACAGTATCGATGAGCGGACGCGATGGCAAAGATCCGCGGGCAACTTGCGGCGACGGATCTTGCCCGCGCGGATGGTCACCGTGTGGCCGCGCAGTTCAACGTCGGCGCCGAGGTACTCCAGGATCTGGAGCATGGTGTGCACATCTTTGATCAGGGGCACGTTGCGCAGGACGACGGGTTCGTCCGTGAGTGTCGCTGCGGCGAGCATGGGCAGCACGGCGTTCTTGTTTCCACTGGGCGTGTAGGTGCCGCTGAGCCGCTTGCCGCCCTGGATGACAAAATGCGACATGGGCTGTGTGCCTATTCCTGCACGAGTTGACCGGCGGCAGCGAGGACCTCCCGCGCGATGCCAACGATGTTTTCGGGTGTGAAACCGAAGGCTTTGGCAACGTCGGCGCAAGGGCCGGAGGCGCCATAGCCGGTAATGCCGTGCACCCGCCCGGTGTCGCCGACATAGCGCTCCCAGCCGAAGGGCGCGGCGGCCTCAACCGCCAGCCGCGCGCGGCTGGCCGCGGGAAGAACTTCTTCGCGGTAGCCGGCAGCCTGCGCTTCAAAAATCTCCCACGAGGGCATGCTCACGACGCGCACGTTGACCTCGTCGGCCAGCGCCAGCGCCGCGTCGAGGATCAGCCCCAGCTCGGAGCCGGATGCCATCAAAAGAAGATCGGGCGTGCCCGAACCGCTTTGCCACAGGGTATAGGCGCCGCGGGCCACGCCGCTGGCCGGTGCGCAGACGTTGCGATCGATTGTCGGCAGGTTCTGGCGCGTCAGCAGCAGCGCCGAGGGCCCGTGGGTATTGCGCAAGGCGGCCGCCCAGGCGTGAGACGTCTCCGCTGCGTCGCCCGGACGAATAATGGTGAGGTTGTGCATCGCGCGCAGACTCGGCAAATGCTCGACCGGCTGATGGGTCGGACCGTCCTCACCGACATAAATGCTGTCGTGGGTGAAGACATACGTGACCGGGAGGTGCATAATTGCCGCGAGGCGTAGCGCCGGCCGGCAGTAATCGGAGAAAGTGAAGAAGGTCGCGCCGTACGTCCGCAGGCCGCCGTGTAGAGCCATGCCGTTCAACATGGCGCACATCGCATGCTCGCGTACGCCGAAGTGCAGGTTGCGACCCGCGAATTCACCCCTTGCTACCGATGCGGCGTCTTTGATCAGGGTATTTGTGCTGGGCGCCAGGTCGGCCGAACCGCCGACCAGGTAGGGCACGGCCGCCGCGAGCGTCTGGATCACCGCCTGTGAGGCCTTGCGCGTCGCCATCGACGCGGTGTCGCTGAAATCCGGCAGACCGGCTTCGAGATCGTCCGGCAGGGCCAGGTCATGTGCGGCCGTCCAGGCCGCCGCCAGGTCGGGATGGGAATCTCCGTAGGCGGCGAAGGCCGTCTGCCAGGCATCGTAAACGGAGGCCAGCGCTTCGCTGCGCGCGGCAAATAATTCGCGCACGCGGTCGGGCACGTAGAAAGTCTGGTCGGCGGGCAGACCAAGGTTCTGCTTGGCCGCGCGAACCTCTTCATCGCCCAGTGGCGCGCCGTGCGCGTCCGACGTATCGTGTGCGTTGGGCGCGCCGTGCGCGATGTGCGTGCGCGTGACGATCAGCGTGGGACGCGCCGTCTCGGCCTGTGCGGCCTGGATGGCGTCTTCAATCTGATCGTAGTCGTGACCGTCGATTTCGAGCACGTTCCAGTTGTAGCCCTCGAAACGCGCGCGCGGATTGTCGCTGTAAGCCAGGTCGGTCGCGCCCTCGATCGTGATCTTGTTGTCGTCGTAGAAGACGATCAGCTTGTGCAGGCCGAGGTGGCCGGCCAGCGAAAAAGATTCGTGGCTGAGCCCTTCCATCATGTCCCCGTCGCCGGCGATGACGTAGACGCGGTGATCGACCGGGGAAAAGGTTTTGTTGTTGTAGCGTGCTGCCAGCATCGCTTCGGCAAGTGCCATGCCGACCGAATTTCCGCAGCCTTGTCCGAGCGGGCCGGTGGTTGTTTCAACGCCCGGAACGTCGCCGTGTTCGGGATGGCCCGGGGTGCGGCTGCCGTACTGGCGGAATTTCTGAAGTTCCTCCATGGGCATGTCATAGCCGCAAAGATGCAGCAGGCTGTAAATCAACATGGAGCCGTGCCCGGCGGAGAGCACGAACCGGTCGCGATCCGGCCAGTCCGAAGCGGCCGAATGGTGCTTGAGATGCTTAAGAAAAAGCACGGAGGCGACGTCGGCCATGCCCATCGGCATGCCCGGATGGCCGGAATTGGCCTTCTGGACGCCGTCCATGGACAGCCCCCGGATCGTATTGGCGGCAAGGACGAGATCGTCACGCGAAAGGTCGGTCATAGTCTTTCCCCTGAATCGGCGGTTCGAAAAACGAGAGATTATTTCAGCGGCAGAAAGACTTGTCCATATAGAAAGGGCGGGCGGCATGACCGTCGAAGGGCACGTCGGCGCGCAAGAAACGTCTGTAATAGCACAGAAAAGCGCTCGCTTCGGCATAACCGCGGGGCCGGCCCCCTCCGGCAGCGATAATTCCGATAAAAGGAATCCCCGGGTATTCCGCCGGCTTTTTGGGTGGACAGATACTTCTAAAACGCTATGAATAACCCTTGCCCAGCGGGAGCACGCATCCGGGAAGACACGGTCAGGAGTGGTAGACGCGGGGAGATAGCCAGGAGCCCGATCAATGGAAGCCGCAGATCTTTTCTTTTACGCATGGGTCGTCTTTCGGTCTCTCTTCATTTTCCTCATAATTTTCTTCATCGTCAGTGGTCTGGACGATCTGTTTCAGGACATCGTCTATTACTTGCGATGGATATTCAGGGCCATTTTTCGTCGCAAGCTCATCACGCCGGTCACGCGCGAGCAGCTTGATGCCGTTCCGGAGAAGGCCGTCGCGATCATGGTCCCCGCCTGGGATGAGTCGGCGGTCATCGGACCGATGCTACTCAATACCTGCAGCACACTGGACTACAAGAATTTCGTCGTTTTTGTCGGCACCTATCCTAACGATGAGGCAACGCGGGTTGAAGTCGAAAAAATTCGCGACATCTATCCGAATATCGAAGTTGCCATTACGCCGTCCGACGGCCCGACCAATAAAGCCGACTGTCTGAACTGGGTCTACCAGGGGCTGCTTATTTACGAAATGGAACACGGGGTGCATTTCGATATTTTCTTGATGCACGATTCCGAGGACGTTATCCATCCGCTCTCGATCAAGTATTACAACTACCTGATCCCACGCCTCGACTTCATTCAGCTCCCGGTTTACCCGCTGGAGGCCAAGTGGACGGACCTGGTGATAGGCGTCTACATGGACGAGTTCGCGGAGAGCCACAGCAAGGATCTGCGCATTCGGGAGGCCCTGGCTCGTTCCATTCCGTCGGCGGGCGTGGGCACAGCCATGAGTCGCGCCACGATCGAGTTTCTCGCGTCCAGCCACGACAACCAGATTTTCGACATCACATCGGTCACGGAAGACTACTTGATGGGACTCAAGCTGGAAGATTTCGAGGGGCGCAAGATATTCCTTCAGCAGGAAATCGAACGACCAGGCGAAGGGCGCAAGGAGCCGATTGCGACCCGCGCCCTGTTCCCGACGACGTTCGCGTCTGCCGTGCGCCAGAAGTCGCGCTGGATTCTCGGCATCGCGCTGCAGGGCTGGAGCGTGGGCTGGGGCCGCTCGCTCGGATCGGGCTATTACCTGTTTCGCGATCGCAAGGGAGTGCTCACGAACATCCTGGTTGTCGTGGGCTACATTGTCTTCTTCTGGTGGGCGATCAGCGGGTTCCTTAACAATCAATTCGCCGGAGTCGACATACCGCCGCTCGTGGAGACCGATGAGATCTGGTGGAACTTCAGCGGACTCGTACTGGCGCTCTTCGTCTGGCGCATCATCAATCGCGTGGGCTTCACCTGGCACGTCTACGGACCCAAGTTTGCGGTTCTGGCGTTCCCGCGCATGATTTACGCCAACGTGTTGAACTTCTGCGCGACCTTGGCCGCGATCAACGAATTCGCGAGTGCCAAGCGGGAGGGACGCGTGCCGGAGTGGAAGAAGACAGAGCATAGCTTCCCGTCCGAAGAACAACTGCGCCGCTACCGCCGGCGCCTGGGTGACATCTTGCTGGACAGGCGCTGGGTAACATCGGCCCAGTTACAGGAAGCCCTGGTGCGTCAGGAATCGGAGAAGCGCCCCCTGGGCGAACTTCTGGTCGAGATGGGCGTGCTCTGGGAAGAGGACGTAAAACTGGCGCTTTCTGTACAGGAAAATCGTCAGCGCGTGGAGATCGACCCCTACGCCACGCCCGGGGAACTCCTGAAGCGGGTGCCCCAGCACCTGGCGGAGAAGCACAAGGTGTTTCCGCTGGCCTACAGCGGCGATCGAATCGTGTTGGCCACGGCGTCCGAGGACCGTTCCAACCTGGACGAGCTGAAGCGATCCCTCGACGCGACGGTCGAGCTGCGCCACTCATCCGAAGCCGAGATCACGTTTGCTATTTCACGCGCCTACACCGACCTGCACCGGCCGGAATCGATGGAGGCCACCCTTGGCCAGCGCCTTATCGAAAAGGACCTGATCGACGAAAAGACGCTTCGCAAGGCCCTGCGCGAGCAGAAGGCCACGGACAAGCCCTTGGGCGAGGTATTGATCAAGATGAAGGCCATCTCGAAGGTGGATCTCAAGGAGGGGTTGCAATAGGCATGAATCATCGATCCCGCATAAAGATTTCCTGCATTGCCGCCACGGGTCTCCTCTTGATTGGTGCCGGCCCGCTCGTGGCGGAAGAACTGTCGCAGGCCATGCCCATCCCGAAGCCGAAGGCGGGGTATGGCTGGTTCAAGAATCAGCGCGTCAACTACAGCAACCGTCCGTTGTGGAAGAAGGCCAACGCGTTGGTGGCGGAAGGCAAGCACACGCGCGCAGCGCGCGTCTACGATTCGATCCTCGCCACGGACCCACACAACAACAAGGCCAAGGTTCACCTGATCCACCTCTACTTTCAGCTCGAAGAGTGGACCAGAGGCATCGACCTTGCCGAGAGCCTGATTGCGAATTATCCGGATTACCTCGATGCCTATTTCTTCAAGGCCAATTATGCGCTCAGGGCCGGGCGGACCCAATTGGCCGTCCGGACCTTCGAAGACATTCTCAATCGCGACCCCAGCCGGGCGGTCGCGAATTCCGAGGCGTACAAGGGCCTGGCGCGCGCACGATTTCCGGCGCGGGCGTATCAGAAGCGTCTACCCGAGGTGCACCGTAGCCTGGCGCGACTGTACTCCCTGAGCGGCGACGCCATGCGCGCGGAGGAACACGCCGCGCGTTGGCGTGACCTGACCGACGAGGGCGAAGCACATCTTTTTGTCGCCGAGAGCGCACTGAGCCGCAAAGACTGGGACAAGGCGATGGAGGCCCTGACCCTTGCCGGCGAACGCGTCGATACGGAAGAGCTGAAAGGACGCCTGAGTCTCAAGCGCGGAATGGTCCTCTATAATCTGAAGGATTACGACCGCGCGATGAACGAGCTCATGAACGCCGAAAGCAGAACCGAGAACGCCGCGGACAAGGCCCTGGCCCAGCGTTACCTCGGCCAAATTGCACTCAAGAAGGGCGCGAACACACGTGCGGCCGATTACCTGTTGTCCGCTACCGCGATCGCTTTTGACGAAGACGCTGGCGCCGCAGCCCTGCAGGCATTAATGGCGTCCGAGCAATGGGAACGCGGGGTAACCGCGGCCGAGAAGATGCTCAAGCGGGAAAATCTCTCCGATAACTTCCAGCGCGTGGCGAATGAGAACCTGATGTATTTCTACAAGAATAGCGGCAACGACCGCGGGTATGCCATGGTTGCCGATAAGCTGCGGCGCGAGAGCCCGGATGATCCGCGCTACCTGCTCGAGAGCGCCGTCGGTGCCGACCGGCTGGGGCGCGATGAGCGCGCGCGCGAATTCTACACCACATATCTGGAGGGAAAATTCGACCCGGCCGTTGCCTTCAACCTGTTCTACCTGTTGAAGGAAACCGAGGACCTGGCCGCCGGCGAGGTTGTGCTCGACCGGGTCGTGGCGACGGAAGGACTAACAGACGACATGCGGCTCGCCGCGAACTACGAACTTGCGCAGGTCTACCGCGCGACCAACCGCACCAATGACTACATGCGCATCATGGACCAGGTGGTCCTCGAGAAGGCCGAGGCGGAGCTGCTGTTTGAATATGGCGTGCAGCTCTACGGCAGCGGCTACGATGACCTGGCCGTCGAGCTATTCAAAAAGGCGTTCGAGCGCCAGACGGAGGCTGCCGACAACTTCAAGACCGCGATTATCATCGCCAAGATCAACATCGGGCACGGCGAGAACGAGGTCGGCCGCGAATGGTTAGAAAAGGCGCGTGCGTTCGGCGAGGTCGATGACGAATGGCATATCACGATGGCGCGCACGTATTTCAACAACGCCGAATATGATGCGGTGATCGAGCGCCTGCTGGGCGTGGTCAGCGAGCAGGACACGGGCGGCAACCTGCTGCTCGGGTTTACCTACCACCTGATGCGCATGCCCGGTCTGTCGCTGTACCACCTGAATCGCGTCGGCTCGCCGGAGAAGCTGGACCCCAGCGAGCGCAATACGCTTTTCTCAAACCGGGCCTACCTCTGGTTTGACCAGGGCAACTACGTTAACGCGCTGGCGGATGCCGAACGCGCTGTTGCGCCGCACACCGCAGACCAGATGATGCTGGTCCAAATGAAGGCGCTGTTGCCGCTAAATCGCTACGAAGAGGCGCGCGATATCGGTCTTGAGTTGCTCGACACGATGGACGAGGAGGAGGCGCCTTCCTTCGTCGCCGACCTGATGAAGACGCTGGGAACCGTTCATTTCTATCTCAACGATAACGAGAACGCGGTCGAGTTCTTCACGGCGGCACTTAAAGTTGATGACGGGCAGTACGACGTCTACTACCTGCGCGCCCTCGCCTATCACCGGCTCGAGGAGTACGAGAAGGCCGAGGAAGATTTCCTCCTGATAGAGACGGAGTCGTCTTTCATCCCGGCCGTGCTCTGGGGCGACATGGGAATCGTGGAGGGCTATCTTGAGAATTACGATACCGGCACCGTGGTTCTGGCGCGGTCGCTCGAGTACTACCGGTACGATATCGACGGCATCGAAGAGATGGCATACCAGCACATGAAGAACAACGACAATGCGAAGGCGCAAGATGCGTTCTTCCGGGGCGTGCGCGCGTACGACAATGTTATCCCGTACATCACCGGGCCGGATCGCGAAATTTATACAGACGACCGCAAGGCCCTGAAGCGCGAGTACGCCAAGCTCGATCGGACGTGGACATTCGAAACCTATGTTAACCGGACAGAATTTGGGGACGACGCGGTTGCGGGCTTCGCCGGAACGCTCTCGGCAGTGGACGGCGGCCTGCCCTCCCAGGCAGGTGTCTACCTGGGGTATCGACCTCCGAAGCTGGGGTTTCGAGATGAGAAGACCCTGGATGGGTTCGCGCGCGTGCTGGCGAATTTCGAGCCCGACTCCTGGGCCCTCGACGAGGATACCTATCAACTCGGGATTGGATTGGACTGGAAACCCTTCAAGGCGTTCAACTATTCGATGAGCTTCGAGAAGCTCATCGCGATCGGGGATAACGCCGAAGATAACTGGCTCTGGCGCAACAAGGGATCGGTTGAGTTTGGCGAGAAGCCGAAGAAGCTCAAGGAAGCCTGGACGAGCGGCCGACTCTATGGCGATATCGCGTGGTATCTCGATGATCCCAATCGCGTCGTCTACTACCTCGACGGTCGCCTGGCGCGTACGATCGCACTTTCGGATACCTTCTTGCTGACGATTCCGCAGGGCAAAGCGGTGTGGCGCTATCAGAACAACGATCCCGACGGTATTGGTTCGTATGTGATAGCTTCGATCGGGTTCGAAGCGCGATTTCTCGAGAAAGAGAGAGATGCGCTGACCGAACGCTGGTACATGGATCTCTTCGCCCACTATGCCTGGGGTTGGTTCACGGACGAACCGCGGATCAAGGGCGATCGTAACTTCGAGGGCATCTGGTTCGGTGCCACGTTCCGGAAGTGACCATGGCGCGAGCACGGAGAACAAAGGACATGCGAAAAGCTTACGGCCTGATATTGATGATGGCAGCCTGCCTGTGGTCGCTCGACGGCCTGGCCGGAGATGCGACGTTTGTTCAGCTGAGTCGCGCCGCGGCAAAACGGTCGGCGGATGATTGGCGGGCGGAGTTTGAAAAGATGACGGCCATAGGGGTCGATACGATCATTCTGCAGTGGACGGCGGAGACAGACATTGCGTATTTCGTTCTTGTCGAGGACGCGGAGGCGCCGGAAGACCCCGTTGCCGCAGGGGTGCGCGCGCGGGAAGAAGACCTGGCCCCGACGAATCCGAGCGAGACCATGAAGGAGCCGGTCGTTCTGCCTGACATTTCCGCCGAGGAAACCTACCCCGAACAGTACCCGGTCCTGGAGCGGATTTTCGAGGCCGCCGAAGCAAGTGGCGTCTCGGTCGTGCTGGGCCTGCACCACGATCCGAATTACTGGACCGAGATCACCGCACGCATGCGTGTATTGAAAGACTACTTTTATGTGCGCACCGCCCATAACGAACGGCTGCAATTGGAGTTGCTGAAGAAGTTCAGCCATCGCACGAGCTGGATCGGCTACTACGTGCCGGATGAGATCGATGATTTAACATGGCGCACGGATGCCAAGCTCGATCTCGTGGCGGGTTACGTGGCTCTCCTCAGCGAGCGCTTGCGCGCCAACGACGCCGACCGCGGCATCACGATCAGTAGCTTTTTCCGGCTGCGCACCGCCCCCGATGTCTATGCCCGTAACATCAAGCGCATTCTTTCCGGCAGCGACGTGACCGAGCTGTTGGTACAGGACGGCATGGGCGACGGCAACCCGTGGAAATACGCGAAACACTATGTGCCGATTTACTATGAAACGCTTGCGGAGGTCCTGAAGGAAGAAGCCTACGATCGTAAAGTCGTGATTGAACTTTTTGAACGCGTCACGGATGTGGGCGAACCCTTTCGTGCCGTTTCGGCGCCGGTCGATCGCGTCAGCCGGCAGATCGAAATGGCCGCCCCGCATTTCGCGGGGAAAGTCTACTTCACGTACTCGAACTACATGCATCCGGCTCGGGGCGAACATGCCGCTGAGCTTTACGATGCAATGAAGTCCGGATCACGAAAAAGAGCCGCCGCAGTCGCCGCACCCGCCGCACCCGCCGCACCCGCACCGGAAGACAAGTAACCGGCGCGTTCCGTGCCGCGCGGCTTTCCTTGAGTTCACATATGCCCGGGCGTATAATCCCGCCTCTCGTGAAAGAGACCGAAATAGATGTTTTCCCCATGGAGCCGGCCGATCCCGTGCCCGCCGACAGGATTCGCGTGCTCGTTATCGATGACGAGGAGCCGATTCGGAGGCTTGCGCGTCGCATACTGATCCAGGCAGGGTGTACCGTGGAGGCCGCCGTCGATGGCCGTGACGGGTTGCAATTGCTGCTCGGGAGCGACTTCGATGTTGCTGTTGTTGACCTCAAGATGAGCCGCATGGACGGTATCGCGTTTCTGGTCGAGGCGCTTCGGATCTGTCCCTGGATCGGCGTCGTCATCGTAACCGGATTGAGCCAGCAGGTCGACGTGGACCGCGCTCGAGAACTCGGCGTAAAACACATTCTCAAGAAACCGTTCAGGGTCGACGAATTCCGCGGCATGGTTTTCGAGCAGGCCGAGGAAAAGCGTCGCAAGTTAACGACCTCGTCGGACATCTCCCTTGGACGTATTCAGAACGCGCTCGGGCTGTTTCGCCAACTGACCTGCGCGGCGACGGAATCGGACACGCTGCTTGATGCCCTGCAGAGCCTGAGCACGGGCCTGCAGATACTGCCGTCGGCCGTCGTCGCGATCCTGAGCCTGGAAGAGGACCCGATCCTGGTGATCAGCGTGCTAAAGCCCGTGTCGCGGGAATTTCTACAGACCTTCGAGGATGAGATCCGGACGCGTTATCAACGATTCAGCGGCCAGACCCTCTCGAGCGAACTGCGGATCGAGGTGCAGGGCGTGGCCGAGAGCGAGGACGGCGCCGCCGCGGTTGGAAACTCGTTCAGCATTCCAATTATCACCGGTGGCGACATCAGTGGCCTGCTCGCGCATGCGTCGATCGATAAAGACGCGTATTCCGAGACGGACATGTTGTTCATGTACCACGCTGCCAACCTGCTCTCCACGGTGCTGCTGACCTTCCGCCGGATGAAACAGCTCGCGGTGCGCGATGCGCTCACGGGCCTGTATAACCAGCGCGGCCTGCGGGAGCAGATGGAGAGCGTGTGGCAGATGGTGAAACGCTATCACTACCGGGTCAGCATCGCCGTGTTGGACATCGACCAATTCAAGGCGGTCAACGATACCTATGGACACCCGGTCGGCGACGAAGTGTTGCTCGAGTTGGGCGACCTGTTGCGCGTCAGTGTCCGCGCGTCGGACATCATCGGCCGTTACGGCGGTGACGAATTCGTCATCTTGTTCCCCAATGCCTCGCCGGAAGACCTCGCCGCGTTTTCGGAACGATTCATGGAAACGCTGCGCGGTCATATCTTCTGCGACGGCACGCACGACCTGAAGCTGACCGTATCAATGGGCATGTCCAGCAGCTTTGGCCAGGACTGGCTCTTGCTCTCGAGCAACGAGATCCTGACCCAAGCCGATCAGGCGCTCTATACCGCGAAAGATAACGGACGGGATCAGGTCTGCATGTGGTCGGCGGGCGGTTTCGCTGCGACCGAGACCATTGAGACGCTTGCGCCCGTGGCGCGCGAGACCGCCAAGCATGAAATCCAGGGTGCCGGGCGCCTGCTTGTCGTAGATGACGAGCAGGTCGTGCTCGACTACTTACGGACGGTTTTAAAAACCGAGGGCTACGAGGTCGTCGCCGTGCAATCCGCGGAAGAAGCCCGAGAGGCGTTGCGCTCTGCGCCCGGAGAAATCGGCATCGTCGTAACCGACATCACGCTTAAAGAGGAAAGCGGCTTGGATCTGCTCAAAGACCTTCGTTCCCTTGACGACATGCTTGTCGCGATTGTCATGACCGGGAACGTCACGCTCGATAACGCGGTCAGTAGTTTACGTCACGGTGCGTACGACTTCATCGAAAAGCCGATCGAAGTCGCCCCATTGCTTGCCGTTCTAAATCGCGCCCGCGAATACCGGCGCTTGCGCCTGCAGAACCGCCGCTACCAGCTGCGCCTCGAAGACATGGTGCGAGAAAAGAGCAAAGAGCTCTCGATTGCGCTCGAACAAGCTAAGCAGTCGTACAACTTCACGCTCGAGGCACTGGTCAACATGATCGACGCGCGCGAGCAGAACACGGGTCGGCATAGCGTTAATGTCCGTGAGCTCTCCCTCATTCTCGGACGCGAACTGGACCTGGAGGAACGCGACATGCGGATCCTGAGCCAGGGCGCGCTCCTGCACGACATCGGAAAAATTGCGATTCCCGACAGCATCCTTCTCAAGGAAGGACCCCTCACGAGCGATGAGTGGGTTGTCATGCGCTCCCACGCCGAGAAGGGGTACGAGATCGTATCGCGATCGCCGTTTCTGAAGGAATCGGCCGAGATCGTGCACTCCCACCAGGAAAAATATGATGGAACGGGCTATCCCCGCGGCCTCGCCGGCGATGATATATGTATGGGTGCCCGCATATTCGCGGTTGTCGATGCCTACGATGCGATGCGCACCGACCGCCCCTACCGGAAGGCCATGCGCACAAGTGACGCCATAAACGAGCTGCGGACATATTCCGGAACGCAATTTGATCCGACTGTCGTCGAAGCCGCGCTACGCTGCATCGACCAGATGGAGCGTGTCCGCGCCCTGACGACCGATATAGAAGCCAACGAAGTCGCCGCACGTTGACGCGTGGCCAAGAAGAAAGGGTTCCCCGTATGTCGAGGTGCCGAATTTTATGTGTAGTCGGAACGCGACCGGAAGCCATCAAGATGGCGCCGGTCATCCGCGAGATTCAAAAGGACCCCGATACGTTCGATCTCACGATCAAGTCAACGGGTCAGCATCGTGAAATGCTGGTGCAGGCACTGAGTACCTTTTCGATCACCCCGAATGTCGACCTCGACATCATGGCCGGCGGCCAAACGCTGGCCTACGTGACCAGCGAAGTGCTGACCGCCATGCAGAGCTATCTGCAAAACAACGAGACGGACGTGGTCATGGTACAGGGCGATACAACGACCACCATGGCCGCCGCAATGGCGAGTTTTTATAACGGCGTACGCGTGGCGCACGTCGAGGCCGGATTGCGTACCTGGAACGGCTGGGAACCCTTCCCCGAGGAGATGAACCGGCGCGTGACGAGCCTCGTGGGCCACTATCACTTTGCGCCGACGGACCTGTCCGCGCAGAACCTGCTCCGCGAGGGAGTCGATCCGGCACGCGTGCATGTGACTGGGAATCCGGTCGTCGATGCTCTGATGTATGTGCTGGAGCACACCGAAGCACCGCCCACGCCGATCGCGGAGGGGCGGCCGTATATCCTGATGACCTGCCACCGGCGCGAAAGCTTTGGTGAGCCGATCCGGGAGATCTTTGGCGCGATTCGAGCGTTTGCGCAGACACATCCCGAGCTTTCGATATGGTATCCGGTGCATCCCAACCCGAAGGCCAAGGAACCGGCACACGAGATCCTTGGCGACTTGGAGAACGTCGTTTTGAGCGAGCCACTAGATTACGTGGGTTTCGTGCATGCCATGAAGGGCGCTTACCTTGTTGTATCGGATTCCGGCGGGGTCCAGGAAGAGGCACCGTCGCTTGGAAAACCGGTCCTGGTCTTGCGCGATGTCACGGAACGGCCCGAAGCCGTGGAAGCCGGGACCTGTCGGCTTGTCGGGCCGCACCGAGACCGCATACTCGAGTCCCTGGAACGGCTCCTGTCGGACAAGGCAGAATATCAGCGAATGGCGGGAATCAGCAATCCCTTCGGGGATGGCGCCGCCGCGGAGCGTATCGTATCCCTCATCCGCGACGACTACGCCTGAGAATCTGCTTGATGTTCAAACCGTCGATCTGCTAGACCGCATGTTCCGGTTCGGTCCGCATCGCACAGCAGATCACGCGCGATCCGGGTTAGCAGGGCGGTGGGATTTTAAGGCTGGCGACAGCTGTCGCGAAAGAAACGAATATGAACGAGGATAACGACAAGAAAGAAACAGCACCGGAAGCGGTACCGGAAGCGGTACCGGAAACGGCGTTGGACACCGCGGTCACCGAGACACAAGAGCAGGCGGTACCCCAGGCGACGTTCGCGAGATACGGCAAGTGGGCCGTGTTTGCCGTCTGCGCCGTGGGAATTCCCGTTGTCGGAATGTTCATGTACACCGCCTCGCAGCGCGCGAAGGTGCGGCGTGCGGCCGAATTGGTGGGCGCGGCCCGGAACGTGGTGCAGCTACAGAAGGTCCTGGACCAATACCCCGACGCACCCGCGGCGGCACATGCCAAGCTCGCGATGGCCAAGGCGTATTTCGACCAGAGCAATTATGCCGGTGCGCTCAAGATCTACCAGTCCTTCGAGCAGGAATATCCGGAGCATTACTTTGTTCTTGCGGCGCGCCTGGGTATTCACACCTGTGGCGAGGCGCTCGGCACCACGCTCTACCGACAGGGCCAGAGCATGGCGGCGCGCGAGAAGCTTGAGGCGGCACGGAACGGATACCGCAGTTTCGTTGACGCGAATCCGGATCATTTTCTGGTCGCGCAGGCGATCTTCGGCGAAGCAAGCTGTCACCAGCAACTGGGCCGACTGCAGGACGCGCGGATTCTATATGAGGATTTCATCACGACCTCGACGAACAGCCCCTGGGTACAGCTTGCGGAACGACAACTCGCGGCCGTCGAACGCGATATCGAGCGGACCGAGCGGGGAGAACCGGCGCGCGAGACGGTGATTACGCCTCTCGGCATCCCCGCGGAGTCGGCATGGCAACTCCCCGAAACATTCGGGCCGTAGGAAACGTGGTGCGGATGCAGGCTAGGACTTGTCCGCGTCGGGCGGATCAGCCGCGTCGTCATCCTTGCCCTTCTTGAATTCCGTCAGGCTGCGACCCAACGACCGCGCCAGTTCCGGCAGGCGCTTGGCGCCGAATAGCAACAGGACGACAAAAAGCACAATCAGGATCTCCCCGATGCCGGGGGGTCCAGAAAATAGAGCCAGAGGACTCATGGCAGCGTCAAAAATTGATTGTGTGTTCATCTCGCCCGGATCCAGTACTCTGTGCAAGCGGGTATTGGCGCTCCGCCTGCGCGCGCGGCATCTCCGTGCTACAGGAGTATCCTTGGCACAACAGCCCTAATCAAGGGCAAACTTGAAGGAGCCGGGAAAATCGTGGCGGCAACGGGAACCAAGAAAATTGTGACGAATCGCAAGGCGTTCAGGGACTATGAAATCCTTGAGCGCGTTGAGGCGGGCATTGAGTTACGCGGCACCGAAGTCAAATCGGCTCGGAATGGCCACGTACGCCTCGATGGTAGTTTCGCACGTATAGATGGCCGGCAGGTTTGGCTGACGGATGCTCGTATCGAGCCCTACGACCATGGCAACCAGTTTAATCACGACCCCGTCCGTGCGCGGCGCCTGCTGCTGCACCGTAACGAAATTCGTCGCCTGACCGAGCACGCGGAGCGGCAGGGACACACGCTGGTTCCGCTCAGCATGTATTTCAAGCGCGGGATTCTAAAGGTGGAACTCGGGATCTGCCGCGGCAAGGCCAGTCGCGACAAGCGCGACGACATGAAGGCAAAGACCGCGGATCGCGAAGCCGAACGTGCCATGGCCGATCATCAACGCCAGTAACACCGACGTGGCGTAACGCGAGGGTACCCGCCGAACCCGGGACCTTGCTCGTCCTTCGATACGCGCCGGACGCGACAATGCGGCCTCACGCGGCAGGACGAATCCCCTACTCCACGTAACCCAGCGCGCGCAGCTTCGCGCGCTCCTCTTCGCCCAGGATCCGCTGCCCCGGGGGCGCGGTGACGTACCGGCGCCATGCATCGAGGACGGGGGTCAGCCGCGTCACGACAGCGGGCCGGGCGTCGTAGAGGTTTTCCAGTTCGCCGGGGTCGCGGCCGAGGTCATAGAGCTCCCGACGCCGCTCGTCTTCCGCGATGATCAGCTTCCAGTCCTCTACGCGAACGGCGAATTGCTCCCCGCCCAGAACGACCTTGCGCAACTTACGGCCCGGCGAGTAGAACTGCCGATAGAGAAAAATCGGGCGCGAGGCGAGGTCCCTGTCCTCGTTGCTCCGCCAACCGACGCCCAGGTCCAGGCCGTCGATCTCCTCCGGCGCCCCAATGCCGAGGGCTCCCAGAATCGTGGGCAGCACATCAACCTGTTCCACGGGCAGGCTGCGCCGCCCGGGCCGCAGCCTGCCCGGCCAGCGCATCATCAGCGGGACGCGTACCGATTCTTCGTAAATATTCACGGCATGGTATGGATCGTTGTGCTGCGTGAGGCCCTGGCCGTGGTCTCCCGTGATCACGACCAGTGTCGTTTTGGCCAGACCCAGTTTGTCGAGCGCGGCTAGCACTCGCCCGATTTCATCGTCGACGTAGGCGATCTCCCCATCATATCCGGCGCCCAGATTGTTGCGTCCCGCGGCCAGGCGTCGCGCGTATTCGATCGGAGGGCGGTAGGGTTCGTGCGGATCGAAATAATGAAGGGTCAGCAGGAACGGCCGGTGTGGCTTGCGTGTCCGCGTCAGCCACTCGACGGCGCGACGCGAAACCACCGTCGCGCGACGATCAAAGCCGTCCCGAATCGCGATACCTTCCCATTCCTGGATATCGAACTTGCCCTCATCGCGCCCGAAATCCTGCTGATAGACGTCGTAGCCCTGGGCGAACCCGAAGCGCGCGTCCAGCACAAAGGAGCCGAGAACGGCCGCGGTCTGGTAGCCCTCGTCGCGCAACACCTCGGCCAGCGTGTGGTGGCGTTCCGCGAGCACGACCGCGTTGGCGTTGACCCCGTGGCGCGGCGCGTAGATGCCCGTAAAGAGCGTGGCGTGGCTGGGTCCCGTCGTGGACGAGGCGGCGTATGCATTATCGAACACAACGGCGTCCGCGGCGAATGCCTCGAGGTTTGGCGTTGACGGTCGTGCGTAACCATACACCGACATGTGATCGGCGCGTATCGTATCGATTGAAATCAACAGGACGCCGGGCGGCGGATGACGGCTGCCGCAGCCCAGATGGAGCAGAAGAAGGGACGTGCCGGCGAGCGCCAGGAGAGCGCTGGAGCGCAGGCACCTGGACGGACGGAAATGGAGGCCAAGCTTCATCACCGTGAGAATATCAGATCTCGGCCGCGCGACAAATGTCGGCCGCGCGAGAAAGGAAGATTGCGAAGGGTGGCGACCCGCTACTCTGCGTCGGTAGTGGGCGAAAAAGAGAGCTCGGCGATGATCAGGCCGTCCGCGATTTCCCGCAAGGCGATGTCCAGCGGCTCTTCGTTGGGGCCGGTGGGCTGCAGGTAGGGGCGCGCGCCGTTGTTAAGCTGACGCACGCGCTTGGAAACCATGTTTATCAGCACGGGTATATTGGTCACGCGCTTCTTGGCGGCATTGAGGAGTTCAACGTTCAACAGTCACCTCCGAGGGTCGGTTGGCAAGAATTGGGCTCGGGGGGGCATCCCGCCTGGCCCAAGAAAAATGGGGTGCACAGAGTGTGCGCCCCATTCTCCTGAGTCAAACATTATTATCTTAGTACATTCCACCCATGTCGCCGCCCGGGGGGCCTGCCGGCATCGGCGGGTCTTCTCCCGGTATTTCGGTGATCAGGCACTCGGTTGTGAGCAACAATCCGGCAATACTGGCCGCATTCTGCAATGCCGAGCGGGTCACCTTGGCAGGATCCAGCACACCGGCCTTGGTCAGGTCGGTATAGCCGCCCGTGGCTACATTGTAGCCCATGCTGCCTTTGGCTTTCTGCACTTCTTCGACAATCAGCGCGCCTTCGCCGCCGGCATTTTCGACCAACTGACGGAGAGGAGCCGCGAGCACCTTGCTGACGATCTGGACGCCGATGGCTTCGTCGCCCTCAGCGTCAACAACCTTCAGCGCGGGCCGGCATCGCAGTAGCGCGACGCCACCACCGGCAACAACACCCTCTTCGACCGCAGCGCGGGTCGCATGCAGGGCGTCTTCCACGCGGGCCTTCTTCTCCTTCATCTCGGTCTCGGTCGCCGCGCCAACGCTGATCACAGCGACGCCACCGGCCAGCTTTGCCAGCCGTTCCTGCAGCTTCTCGCGATCGTAGTCCGACGTGGTCTCCTCGATCTGGCGCTTGATCTGGCCGACACGACCCTGGATATCAGACGTCTTGCCGGAGCCCTCGACGATCGTCGTGTTCTCCTTGTCGACCGTGATCCGCTTGGCCTGACCGAGGTCTGCCAGCTCGATGTTCTCGAGCTTGATGCCGAGGTCTTCGGTGATGCACTTCCCACCGGTGAGGACCGCGATATCCTCGAGCATCGCCTTGCGACGATCACCGAACCCGGGCGCCTTGACCGCACAGCACTGCAGCGTGCCACGCAGACGGTTCACCACGAGTGTCGCCAGGGCTTCGCCCTCGACGTCTTCGGCGATGATCAGTAACGGCTTACCGGCCTTGGATACGTTCTGCAGCAGGGGCAACAGTTCCTGAAGGTTCGAGATTTTCTTCTCGTGAATCAGGATGTATGCGTCCTCGAGCGCGGCCTCCATACCATCGGAGTCCGTCACGAAGTACGGGGACAGGTAGCCCTTGTCGAACTGCATGCCCTCAACCACGTCCAGCGTCGTCTCGATGGTCTTGGCCTCTTCAACGGTGATCGTGCCGTCTTTGCCGACCTTGTCCATCGCTTCCGCGATGATCTCACCGACGGCGTCTTCGCCGTTGGCCGAGATGGTCGCGACCTGCGCGATCTCGGTGTGCTCCTTGACCTTCTTGGACTGCTTGGCGAGCGCGGCCACGACGGTCACGGTGGCCTTGTCGATGCCGCGCTTCAGGCTCATCGGGTTCGCGCCGGCCGTCACGTTCTTGAGGCCCTCGCGGTAGATCGCCTCGGCCAGTAAGGTGGCCGTCGTGGTGCCGTCGCCGGCGACATCACTCGTCTTGCTGGCGACTTCGCGCACCATCTGCGCACCCATGTTCTCGAACGGATCGGGAAGTTCGACTTCCTTCGCGACCGTAACGCCGTCTTTCGTAATCGTCGGTGAGCCGAACTTCTTGTCCAGCACGACATTGCGACCCGCGGGACCGAGCGTAACCTTGACGGCGCGGCTCAGTTTTTCCACGCCGCGTAGCACGGCCTGGCGGGCATCAGCATCATACTTAAGCTGTTTACCTTTGTCTGGCATTGTCTATATCTCCTTTTTAGTAACCGAAAAGGGTTATTCGACGATGCCGAGGATGTCATCCTCGCGCATAATCTGGTATTCCTTGTCGTCAATTTTGACTTCCGTCCCACCGTATTTCGGCATCAGGATGGCGTCGCCTTTTTTCACGTTGAACGGGATAACCTTGCCGTCATCATCACGCTTGCCCGTTCCAAGTGCGATGACCTTTCCCTGTTGGGGCTTTTCCTTGGCTGTGTCAGGAATGATTATTCCGCCCTTCTCAACCTCACCATTTTCCTGAGGCTGAACAAGAATTCGATCACCCAGTGGCTTGATCTTCATCTTTTCTCCCTCCTTCGTTTTGTTTTAGCGGCCGCAGCCGCCACGTTGTTACTGTTACTTCTTGTCGTCGACCATTTCGAAGTCGGCATCGATGACATCCTCGTCCTTACCCTGCTCCTCCCCCGCTTCTTGGTCGGGTCCGGGCGCGTCGCCGTCCGCGGGGCTGTCTTCGGCGGCCTCGGGATCGTCGGTCTGGGTATAGAGATCGGCCGTTACGGCCTGCATCTCCGTGTTGAGAGTTTCGATGGCCGCCTTCATCTGGTCCGTGTCGCCGGACTCGATGGCCTTCTTTAAGCCGTCAATTGCGCCTTCGACCGTGCTCTTTTTCTCGGCATCGATCTTCTCGCCGTTGTCGTTCATGAGCTTCTCGGTCTGGTACACCAGATTCTCCGCGAGGTTGCGCGTCTCGACCTTATCGCGCTCCTCCTTGTCCTGCTCGGCGTTCTTCTCGGCATCGGAGACCATGGAATTGATCTCATCTTCGGACAGGCCGCTTGCGGCGGTGATCGTGATCTTCTGCTCCTTGCCGGTGCCGAGATCCTTGGCGGAGACGTTCAGAATGCCGTTGGCGTCGATATCAAAGCTGACCTCAACCTGGGGCGTGCCACGCACCGCTGGCGGGATGCCATCGAGATGAAAGCGTCCGATCGACTTGCCGTCCTTGGCCATCTTGCGCTCGCCCTGCAGCACGTGAATCTCAACCGTGGGCTGGTTGTCGGCCGCGGTGCTGAATATCTCGCTCTTCTTCGTGGGAATCGTCGTGTTGCGTTCGATCAGCGGCGTGAAGACTCCACCCAGGGTCTCGATGCCCAGCGTCAACGGCGTCACGTCGAGCAGGAGCACGTCTTTTACATCGCCCTGTAGGATGCCGCCCTGAATCGACGCGCCCGTGGCAACAACCTCGTCCGGGTTCATGCCCTTGTGCGGCTCCTTGCCAAAAAGCTCCTGGCACATCGCCTGCACCTTCGGCATGCGGGTCATGCCGCCCACCAGGATCGACTCGTCAATACCGTCCAGATCCGCATCCTTCAGACAGGACCGTACCGGGTCCGCCGTCCGCTCAATGAGGCTATCGACCAGCTGCTCGAGGGTCGCACGCGAAAGCGTCACGTTCAAATGTTGCGGCCCGGATTCGTCGGCGGTGATGAAGGGCAGGTTGATGTCGGTCTCTTGCGTGCTCGAAAGCTCGCATTTTGCCTTCTCCGCCGACTCCTTCAGGCGTTGCAGGGCCATCGTATCCTGCGAGAGGTCGATGCCCTTGTCCTTCTTGAACTCCGCGACGAGCCAGTTGATGACGGCCTCGTCGAAATCGTCTCCTCCAAGGTGCGTATCGCCGTTGGTCGCCTTGACTTCGAAAACGCCGTCGCCGATGTCCAGCACGGACACGTCAAAGGTTCCGCCGCCGAGATCGTAAACGGCGATCTTCTCGTCCTTCTTCTTATCCAGGCCGTATGCCAGCGCGGCCGCGGTCGGTTCGTTGATGATGCGCAGCAGATTGAGCCCTGCGATGCGCCCGGCATCCTTGGTCGCCTGGCGCTGGCTGTCGTTGAAATACGCTGGGACCGTCACCACGGCATCCGTAATAGGCTCTCCCAGGTAGGCCTCGGCGTCCACCTTCAGCTTCTGCAGAATCATCGAAGAGATTTCTTGTGGCGTGTAGGTCTTGTCGGCGACCTGGATGTTGACGTCGCCGTTGTCGGCCTTGACAACATCGTAAGGCACCAGCGAGATCTCGTGGGCCACCTCGTCGTACTTGCGGCCCATGAATCGCTTGATCGAAAAAATCGTGTTCTCGGGGTTGGTGACAGCCTGCCGCTTGGCAGCCTGCCCCACAAGGCGCTCGCCGCTCTTGGTGAAGGCGACGACCGAAGGTGTCGTACGCCCGCCTTCGGCATTGGGGATGACCGTCGGCTCACCACCTTCGAGTACAGCCATACAGGAGTTTGTCGTGCCAAGGTCTATTCCAATTACTTTTCCCATCGGTCCGCCCTTTCGTTACTCGGGTAATCGCCAAACATAGTTCGACCGCGTTGACGCATCGCTTAAAGCAGCATGTATGCCACCGCAACCCCACAACACCGCCGGATCGCCGGACAGTCGCAATTCGGGCTGTTTCTAACACGAAAACGTGCAAACATTCTGCAAGGCGTCGCGCAACGCAATTGCCGAATGCGTGTCCATTTGTCCCACATCCGGACATGTTGCCGGGTTTCGTGACGATCTGTCTCGCCACGGTGTGACACGTCTTGATCTGCATCGTCCACGCGTCGCAACCCCGCGTTACGACATGTAGTAGGTTGTCCCCCTGAGACACACCACAGTGATCGAATCCGATAGGCGGTAACAGCGGTGTCCGCATCGCGTGCTCGTCATCACGGTTCGGGACGCTGGAGGCCCTGTCCTCCGTGGCTACGCCCCGCCGCAGACAGAAAGGGCGAAGGAGGATCGAAAACCCGCAATTCCGCTTGCCATGCGATACACTTTTGTAACAATGCTGGCTCCATGGCATCAGCTCCCACCACAACCGCGCGTGCGGCGCAGGACGAACTCGAAGCGCTGTATCACATCTCGCAGACGACCACGGCGCATCACGACGATGTGAGCGCCCTTCTGATGGAGGTGCTCAAAATTCTAGAAACCGAGCGCGGCATGGGGCACGGCACGCTGACCCTGCGCCGGCCCGACACCGACGTGTTCGTCATCGAGGCGTCGCGCGGTCTCTCCAGTGCTGAACGCGAACGCGGTCAGTACCGGCTCGGCGAGGGCGTCACCGGTCGCGTTGCAAAGAGCCGCATCCCGGCACTCGTGCCCGATGTCAGCAAGGACGACGAATTCCTGAACTTGACCGGCTCGCGCAAGAAAATGAAGACCGCATTCCTCTGTGTGCCCATCACCTACCGTCGCCGCGTGATTGGAACCCTGAGTGCTGATCGACCGACGGCGACAAACGACGTCCTCGATCGCGAACTGAACTTCCTGAAACTGGTTGCCGGCCTGCTGGCCGAAGCCGTGGCTGCCTCGCGCGAGCAGCTGCAGGAGCGCGAAAGCCTGCTGGCCGAGAACACTCTGCTGCGTCAGCAACTCGGCCAGAGCTACCATCCCAATAACATGGTGGGCACGAGCCGCGTGATCCGATCCGTCTACGGCCAGGTGCGCCAGGTTGCAGACAGCACGGCGACGGTCCTGGTGCGCGGTGAGTCCGGCACCGGCAAGGAGCTCGTGGCCAAGGCGATTCACTATTCAAGCGCGCGCAAGACCAAGCCCTTCATCGGCGTCAATTGCGCGGCCCTGCCGGAAAACCTGATCGAAAGTGAACTCTTTGGGCACGAGAAGGGCGCGTTCACGGGTGCCGAGAAGCAGCGGCACGGGCGCTTTGAACTCGCTGACGGCGGAACCCTATTCCTGGATGAAATCGGTGATATCTCGCCGGCCGTTCAGGTCCGGCTGCTGCGCGTCCTGCAGGAACGCTGCTTCGAGCGCGTTGGGGGTTCACGGACCATCAAGATCGACGTGCGCATCATCGCCGCGACGAGCCGGGACCTGGAGCAGGCCATAGAGGATGACCGGTTTCGCGGCGACCTCTACTACCGGCTCAATGTGTTCCCGGTGCATCTGCCGCCCTTGCGCGAGCGCCGCTCGGATATCCTGCTCCTGGCCGAACACTTTCTGAAGCAATACAGCGAATCCTATGCGAAGGACATCCGCCGCATCTCCACCCCGGCGATCAACATGATGATGGAGTATCATTGGCCCGGCAACGTGCGCGAACTCGAGAATTGCATCGAACGTGCGGTCTTGAGCAGTGCTGACAACGTGATCCACGCGTATTCGCTGCCACCCTCGTTGCAGACGAGCGAAGAAACAGACACCGCGCTGTTGCCGTCCGACGGCGCCAGCCTCAAGACGCTGGTCGATTCCTATGAACGCGAGGTTATCGTGGATGGGCTGAAGCACTGCGGGGGAAACGCCGCCGCCACCGCTCGTCACCTCAAGACCACCAAGCGTATCTTGAACTACAAAATCAAGCACATGAACATCAAGGCGGAGCGCTACCGTGGCCCGGCGGACGAAAATGGATCGTAACGGCGCATGTCGGAGACTGGCCGCGCTGGCGATCGTCGCCGCATCGCTGGCCGCACCTTGCCGCGCGCACGACGATCTGACCCCGGAAGAGGTGCTGGACCTCACGGGCAGGGCGCTCGCTTCCATCGCGCGCCGCGCTATTCCCTGCGTGGTGCACGTCTGGGCCGACAATCGCCCCCCGTCACCGGACGCGGAGAAGGAAGAAGGCCTGACGCCCGAGATGCAGGAACGGATGCGACAGCTATGGATGCACCCGGACTTACGACGCTTGCATGGTCCCTTTCCGTTTCGCCGTCGCCGTGAAGGCACCGGGCTGATCGTCAGCGAGGACGGATACATTGTCTCCAATCACCACGTCGTGGGCGACGCCGATTCGATCAAGGTGCGCCTGCATGATGGACGTGAGTTCGATGCGACGGTCGTGGGCACGGACGCAAAATCGGAAATAGCGGTGATTAAGATCACGGCTGAAAAGCTCCCCGTCTTGCCCGACGGCGATTCCACAGAACTCGACGTGGGGGAATGGGTCATGGCCATCGGGAATCCATTTGGGCTGAGCGAGACCGTGACCGTCGGGGTGGTCAGCGCCAAGGGCCGCAGCGGTTTGGCCATCGCCGAATACGAGGATTTCATTCAGACGGACGCGGCGATCAATCCCGGCAATTCGGGCGGGCCGCTGATCGACAAGCAGGGCAAGGTCATCGGCATCTGTACGGCGATCGTGAGCGGCACGGGTAGCTACATGGGCGTGGGCCTCGCCGTTCCAATGAGTATGGCGCGAGGCGTGATTGATCAGTTGATTCAAAGTGGGCACGTCACGCGCGGATTTCTCGGCGTCTACATTCAGAACGTGAATCATGAAATGGCGGAATTTTTCGGCCTCAAGGCGGCCGGTGGCATCATCATCGCCGAGGTGCTCAAGGGTTCCGCGGCCGACCGCGCGGGCCTGAACGCAGACGATATTGTCCTGGAGCTCGACGGCCTGGCCGTGCGTAATACCAGCGCCTTCCGTAACGCTGTCGCGGCCCGTCAGCCCGGCACGCCGATCAACCTTCTGGTCTTTCGCGAGGGGCAGAAACGCAAGGTCGCCGTCACGGCCGGTGAACACCCGGATCAGGTTGCGGCGGAAGCCCCGGCCTCGGGGCCGGATATCGATGGCCTGGGGCTTAGCGTGGAAGCCCTTCCGAAGGAACTTTCCGCCGAGATGGACATGGACGCGGGCGTCATTGTGACCGGTGTCGCGGAAGGCAGCTTGTCCTCCGCGCAGGGGATCGAAGTCGGCAACGTTATCGCCAGCGTGAATCGTAAGCGCGTGAAGGACCCGCAGGAATTCGCGCGATTGGTTGAAGAAGCCTCCGGCCGCGGCAAGGTACTGTTGCTGGTCAAAACCGGCAATAGCACGCGTTACGTGCTCATCACGCGTTCCCCAGTAACTGCGCCTTAAGGGCGGCGTACTGCCGCGTATAGCGCGGGCCCAGTTGCGACTCACGGTGATCGAATCCGAATGTCCGCCGCTTGACGGCCAGGATCGGCGGCGCCTGGATCCGCTTGGCGAGCGCCATGCCCTGGTACAGGTTCCACCAGCGCTCCAGGTCCGCCACAAAAGCCGCGTCGTCATCGAACAGGTCCCGCACGGATCCGTCGTAATCCAATCGCTCCTCAAGCGAGCCGTCGATGTACCAGGCCAGAAGGTCTTCGGGCGTCGCCCGGTTCCACCACTCGACCCAACTCGTAAAGATACGATCGTGGTACGGGTAGACCAGCGGGTCGCCGCGACCCTCGTCCACATTCTGTGCTGCGCTCAGTTCGGCCGAGGGCACGACGTCGATGCTGCCCTGCGGAATACGCTCCGCGCCGAAGATCGCGTCGTTCATATAATGCGCCAGATCGATGACTTCTGTTTTCCACAGGTCGGCGATGTTGGCCAGGTATCCGGCCAGGTCGCCGTACAGGGTCGTGTAGCCGACGGTCGCCTCGGACTTGTTGGCGTTGCAGGTGAAGACGCCGCCGAAGGCGGCGGCCAGCGCCGCCAGCACGCGCGAGGAACGATCACGCGCCTGTACATTCTCCAGAACAAAATCCGACAGTTCCAGCCTGTGCTGCTGCTTGCCGTCGCCGCTCTCGATCTGTAGGCCGTCGAGTTGCGATGTCGTGACCTTGACGCTGTCTTCGATCGGCACTTCCACAAAGAAACAGCCGATGTTGCCGGCCAGGGTCTTGGCCAGGCTACGCGTCGTAGCCGAGTTGTACCGGCTTGGCATGTTGACCAGCAACAGGTTCTCCGGCGCGAGGAAACCGCTGTACAGCGAGGCCACGACGGCCGAATCGATGCCGCCCGAGATGCCGATCGCGATCCGCTTAACGCCGCAGCGATCCATAAAGAGTTGCGTCCCGTAACAAAGGGCGCGGTAGAGCGACGCGGCGCCGTCATCCACGAGTTGTATGGGTTCTCCGAATGAGGTCGACTTGTCCAGCGGAACGGCATGCGTCAGCGTCGTTGCCACGAAGGGGTCGCCCGCCGTGACCTGGTTGCCGTGCCCATCGTAGATGCAACTGCTGCCGTCAAAGGTGTACACCGTCTTGCCGTTGTCCTGCAGACCGACGTTGTTGACGTAGATCAACGGCGTGCGGCATTCCTCGGCATGTGCCGAGAAGACGCGGTTGCGCTTGTGGTTCTTGTTCGCAGTGAAAGGCGAACAGCTGATATTGATCAGCAGGTCGACGTCCTGCGCCGCCAGCACCGCCCAGGGCGAGAAGCTGTAGTCCGCATCCCAGGCGTCTTCACAAAGGATACACCCCAGCGAAAGGTCGCGCGTTCGAATGGGCGTCAGCAGGTCTTCGGGGCGTTGCCCTTCCTCGAGCGCCAGCTTGCGCAGGTCGTAGAAGTGGCGGCTGTCATCGAACTCGCGATAGTTGGGCAGCAGCGCCTTGATCGCGAAGTCGTACCGGCCGCCGACGCCGCGCAAAAAGGCCCTGTCCTCGGCGACGAAGCAGGCGTTGTACTTGCGTACGCGCCCGTCCTCGTTGCGACGTGTACGGTCGATGCCGATATTACCGAAGACCACGACCAGTCCGTCCGAGGCCGCGCGAATCTCATCACCGCAGGCTTCGCACTCGCGCAGAAACGCTTCGCGTTCCCACTCGTCGGCAACCAGATACCCGGGTATCGCCATTTCGGGGAAGACAAGCAACTCCACGCCGTCGCCCTTCGCCGTAGCGATCGCTTCCAGCATCGACGCCACATTGTCGGCGGGGCGCCCGGGGTGCACCGTCATCTGCACGGCGCGTATGAGAACTGTCTTCGTGGCCGACATGATTGCGCCAGACTAACGCAGGGGCTCCGACTGGAATAGAAAAATCGCCACCGGGCCGGCGCTGCGCGACAGAAGCATACAGCTGAAAAAACAGCCCTGGCCCAGCTCGGGGTTTGCCGTGCGGCCACGCCTCCTTGGCCGTCGTCCTGATTTCTTGTCGCGGCCCCCGCCGTGCACTACGCTGACCGCCATGCGTATTGTTTTCATGGGGTCCCCCGCGCTGGCCTGTCCATCGCTCGAGGGCTTAAGTGCCGTCCACGACGTGGTCGCGGTCGTGACGCAACCGGACCGTCCGCAGGGCCGCCGGCTGCGGCCGGCGGCCTCCGCGGTCAAGACCTGTGCCGTCGAACGCGGTTATGCCGTGTTGACGCCCGAGCACGTCAACGATCCCGAGAGCGTTGGGCAGATCGCCGCGGTGGAGCCGGATCTCATTGTTGTGGTTGCCTTTGGGCAGATCCTGAAGCCGGCGCTGCTTGCGATGCCTCCGCACGGTTGCATTAATTTGCACACGTCGCTGCTGCCGGCCTATCGGGGGGCCGCACCGATCCAGTGGGCGATCGCGCGCGGCGAGACGGAAACCGGGGTCACCACCATGTTCATGTCCGCGGGGCTGGACGAAGGGGATATTATTGCACAGACGACCGTGGCGATAGGGGCCGAGGAAACCGCGGGGAATCTGCACGACCGCCTGGCCGTCGTGGGTGCCGGGTTGCTGGCCCGCACGGTTGCGGCCGTTCAAGACGGATCCGCGGCGGCCCGCGCGCAGGATCACACGGCGGCAACCTACGCGCCGCGATTGAACAAGGCCGACGGGAAAATGGACTGGAACCTGCCGGCGGTGGAGCTACACAACCGCCTGCGGGGATTTACACCCTGGCCGGGCAGCTTCTGCACGTCCCCCCCCGGGCGCCGGCTGGCCGTGCTTGAGGCGCGCCCCGAAATGAACGATAGTGCGTCATTACCGGAGCCCGGCACGGTGCTCGCTGTCGATGGTGACGGGCCGCTGGTTCAGACCGGCACGGATGCCCTGCGCCTGGTGACGGTACAGCCGGAAGGCAAGCGTGCGCTACCCGGTGCGGAGTACCTGCGCGGGTATCCAACCCAAGCGGGCGACCGGATGGGCTAGAGATCATGTCAGAAACCGTACAGGTAGACTTGGGCACGACCCGCTACGACATTCGTATCGGAAGCGGCGTGCTGCCCGCGACCGATTGGGAAGATGCACAGTCTGTGCTCCTTGTCTCGGACGCGAACGTCGCGCCGCTCCACGGCGAACGTATTCGCGCGCATTTCGCGGGGGCCGGCCTGCGCGTCGAGCATGTGGTTGTACCCGCGGGCGAGACCTCGAAGAGCACGGACGCGGCGCACCAGATCTATGACGGCGCCTTAGCGGCGGGACTCGATCGCCGTGGCATCATTGTCGCCCTGGGCGGCGGCGTGGTTGGCGATCTAGCGGGGTACGCCGCGGCCACCTTCCTGCGCGGGATCCGTTACGTGCAGGTGCCCACGACCCTGTTGGCCATGGTGGACAGCTCTGTCGGTGGCAAAACCGGCATCAACCTCGCGCAGGGCAAAAACCTGGTGGGCGTGTTTCATCAGCCGATCGAAGTCGTGGCCGATCTCGACATGCTCGTAACGCTACCCGCCCGTGAGTACGTGGCGGGCCTTGCGGAGGTGATCAAGTACGGCGTGATTTGGGACAAGGCCTTACTCGACCTGCTCGAGAAGAACGTGGACCAGCTGCTGGCCCGCGACGGCGCGCTACTTGCGGGTATCGTTGCGCGCTGCTGCGCCATCAAGGCGGAGGTCGTCGCGCGCGATGAACGCGAGCACGACTTGCGCGCGATACTCAATTTCGGCCATACGCTCGGGCACGCGATTGAAAACGCGGGCCGTTACGCCGGACCGCTACACGGCGAGGCGATCGCCGTGGGAATGGTCTATGCTGCGCAACTTTCAGTGCGCCATGCAGACTTGCCGCTCCCGGATTTTGATCGACTGCGCGCACTGATCACGGCCGTGGGCCTGCCCGTTGCGCTTTCCGCACTGCCGTCCAGCGGCGGCGCGCAGCAATGGTCCGTGCTGCGTGCGGCGATGACTGTCGACAAGAAGTCTGTCGCCGGCCGCCCGCGCTTTGTACTCGCCACGGAACTCGGCGCGGCCCGCCCCGGCTACGAGTTGCCGGACGATGCGCTCGAAGAGACCTTTAACGCCCTCGACTGACACCTGGTTCGACGGGGGGGACCCGGTCGTGCCCGAGTCGAAGACCTGTCCTCGGTCTTGTCCTGCGAAGCCGGAACGGCATCGCAGGAAGCCACGATCCGCCGCAGGTGCAGAGGAGGATCGAAAGCCCATCAATATGAGTGTTGATCCCCATGCCCAGAATCGTAGAATGGCTTTTTAGGGGAGCATTGAAACCGTATGTCCGCTGTCAATGAATGGGTCGTCAGGGAGTATTTCGAAACGCTTGGATTCCTTGTCAGCCAGCCGCGCAAATACATTGCCTCGGGCCGCCAGCGCCGCGCCGAGGAGGAGATCGATCTCCTCGTCCACAATCCGTCGGTAACCGAACACCGCGTCCCGTCGGACATGATATGGGATTCGTCCTCGCTGAAGGACGTCGAACGCGCCGTGATCGGCGTACGCGGCTGGCATACCGAGCGATTCTATTCGACAACGCTCGAGAACAATCCTGAAATTCTTCGTTTCGCGGAGTCGGCCCCCCTGCGTGCCGCCGAAAAGAGACTGGGATCCGCCAAGATCGCCAAGATCCTTTGTCTGCCGCGCTTGCCGGCGTCCGGGGCGCTCAAGGACAAGACGATCCTTCTTTTGCGCAGCAAGGAAATCGACGGCGTCATCTCCTTCCAGACGATGCTCACCGAAATTGTCGACGGCGTAAGCAGTAACCTGAATTATGAGAAATCCGATCTGCTGCAGATCATCCGTCTGCTGAAAAGCTACGATCTTCTGAAGGACGGCCAACTGGAACTCTTCGAGCGCAGGCCGCGTCGACGGAAATAGGGACCCCGGGGGAGGTCCGGATTGCGTGCGCCGGCATAGCCGACGTATTCATTTTTGAGTCCTCTGCGCCACGAACGAAACGCCGACAACGCGCCACTATTGCATGGAAGCCGCCTTTTCGTAGCCATTCACCGCCCGCGACCCGTCGGCCGCATTGCAATACAACCGTCGCCCGTGGTATAGTCCCCCCCCTTGTTCATACCCGCCGATTCGGGAAATTCCTGCATGGCACTTAGTCACCGCATCAGAAAGTTGTTCGCCTCCGGGCTCGTGTCGCTTTCCCTCGGAGTGGCCGCATCGAGATTTCACAGGATATGATGCCTTACGATGTCGACCAGCCGGGAAGCTACGTCGTGACCGAGAACCTGACCGGCTCAGCCGCATGGAATGGCATCACAATCGCCGCCGATGACGTCACGATTGATCTCAACGGCTTTGCGCTTACGGGTGTGCCCAACTCGAAGGACGGTATCTCGGCCGGATCCAATTATGAAAACATCGAGATCCTGAACGGCAGCATCCAGAATTGGGGCGATGATGGGATCGACATGTTCGGCGTCACCAATGCAATCGTTCGTGACCTGCGGGTATCCCACAACGCGGACGACGGAATGCGGGTTGGATACGCCAGCCGCGTCTCGGACTGCACCCTGCTTGAGAATACGCACGACGGGCTCGTGGCACAGAACGGATCCATTGTCGCCCGCTGTGTTGCGCGCGACAATTCCGACAGCGGCCTGGTCGTCGGAAACGGCTGTACCGTCCGCGACAGCGTATCGCGCCAGAACAGCGACGACGGTATTTATGCCGGCGAGGGGTCGACGGTCGTGGCCTGTACCACGCGATCCAACGGGGACAACGGGATCCAGGTCGGTCGCGGCAGCCTCGTGACGACCTCGGTCGGTTACGCCAATGACGACAATGGCATTTGGGTCAATGGTGCGGGCGGAAGCGTGATCAACTGTTCCGTGTTTGGGAACTCGCTTTACGGCATACGCGTTGGCGATGGCTGTTCGATCATTTCCTGCACCGCCAGCGGAAACGAAAAGGATTCCTTCTACGTATCCAACAGTTGTTATGTTTTCGGCAACAATTCGTTCGAAGCGGCGAACAGCGGCTTCAAGGTCGCTGGAGACAAGAACCGGATCGATCGCAATCACGCCACGCGCGGCGCAAAGGGCTATAGTGTTACCGGTGCCGACAACCTCATCATCCGCAACTCCGCGTCGGGTAATAGCGATTCCAGCTACGGCATTGGAGGCGGTAACGATGCCGGCGGCATCGAGACGGACCCGTCCGCGGCATCCGCCGGGCCGTGGGATAATTTTTCGGATTGATATGAATCCTGGTCGCAGAGCATGCGTCGCGATCCTGTCCCTCGTCACCATCCAGGGCCATGGCGACAACGGGCGTATCGAAATCTCGCAAGACATGATGCCCCTCACGATCAGCGAACCGGGAAGCTATGTCGCCGTCGAGAATCTCGTTCATGCCAATTCGGGAGATGGGATCACGATCACGGCCAACAACGTCACGCTGGACCTGAACGGGTATCGCCTGTTTGGAGGAGCGGGGACGGTCTCGGACGATGGCATCTCCATTCCTTATGGGCACAACATCGAAATCCGAAATGGCACGATCAAGGGATTCGGAGATCACGGCATCGATGCGCTGTTTTCGACCAACAGCGTTTTTCGGCACCTGCGTGTAATGGACAACTATGACGCCGGCATCCTCGCGGGCACGGCATGCTCGATACTCGAAACGGTCTCCTCCCGTAACGGCGTGCGCCAAGGGCGTTCGGGGACCGGGGTCGGGATAGAGGTGGATATCGGCTCGATGATTGTCGACTGCACCGTATCTGCCAATTACGACCATGGCATGGTTGTGTCCTCGGGCTCGACGGTCATGAATTGCATCCTATCCGGCAACGGTCACGACGGCGCCCATGGCGGCTTCGGAACCCTGTTCCGCAGGATCATCGCCTTCGAGAACATCGGAGAAGCCTTTGAAGCAAACGGGGGAAGTGTGGTCGCGGAATGCGTTGCCCAGCGCAATATCGACGACGGGATCAAGGCGGCAGACGAAGGGCGACTGCTCTTGGTGCGTTGTATTGCAACGGACACGGCCAACCTTGTCGACGGGAAGGGCGACGGGATTAAGGGGCAGAGCGGCAGTCTCGTGCTCGAGTGCACGGTGCGCGACAACTATGACGATGGCATTACCGTGGCCAGCGGAGCTTTCGTATACGACTGCCTTGGTTCCGGCAACGGATATGGCGAGGACGAGTCGCCCGGTGGTGGTGTACGCATGACGGGTCCGCAGGAGGGGGTGGACTCGCGCTGTGACGACAATCACCTGCTGAACAACGCACGCGGCGCCGAAGCCGGGGTAAATTGCCTGGTCGTGAAGAATAGTGCCGAGGGGAATACCATCGATTACGCGGTCTCCAGCCGTGCGCACGAAGACATCACGAGCGTGAACCCCAACAACGCCGGCCCCTGGGCCAGCTTCGACTACTAGCCTGCCCTCACGCGGCCCTTGTCGCTGTATCGGGTTCTTGCTGTTGGCAAGAAACAGCGCCGGGCGATCCTGCCGGTCCACGAATCGTTTCCGTCAAGGTGCGCGTCAAGTAGCCGCCGCGCGTTTGCGATCGGTCGCGTTGAGGATGTTCTTGCGCAGGCGCAGATGGTTGGGTGTCACCTCGACATATTCGTCCACACCGATGAACTCGATTGCCCGCTCGAGCGATAGTTGCATCGGCGGCTCGAGCTCGATCGCCTTGTCCTTGCCGGCCGTGCGCACCTTGCCCAGGTGCTTCGTGCGCGTCGGGTTAACCGGCAGGTCTTCCTTGCGTGGGTTTTCGCCGACCATCATGCCCTCGTACACCTCGGTCTGCGGACCGATGAAGAGCTTGCCGCGCGCCTGAATCTGGTCGAGCGCGTAGGCTGTGGCGATGCCCTGTACCATCGACACCAGCGCGCCCGAGGTGCGTGTCTCGATCGGGCCGCAGCCGGCCGCGTATTCCCTGAACATGTGGCTCATCAACGCGCGGCCGCTGGTCAGGTTGACCAGGAAGTTGTCGAGCCCGAACAGGCCGCGCGTGGGAATGATGCCCTCCAGGTGCACATTGTTCCCGTGATGTGTCATGTTCTCCGTGCGTGCCTTGCGTGCCGCGAGTGCCTGTATCACGTCGCCCAGGCATTCGTTCGGGATTTCCAGCCAGAGATCTTCGTAGGGCTCCAGGCGCTTGCCGTTCTCTTCGCGATAAATCACTTCCGGACGGGAGACGAGCAGCTCGAACCCTTCGCGGCGCATGGTCTCGACCAGTACGGAAATCTGCAATTCGCCGCGCGCCTTGATCGTGAAGCCGGAGCCGTTGGATGCTTCTGACAGCTCCAGCGAAATGTTCGTTTTCATCTCGCGTTCAAGGCGTTCGCGAATCTGGCGGGATGTCACGTACTTCCCGTCACGCCCGGACAGGGGGCCATCGTTGGCGCGGATCTGCATCTGTATCGTCGGCGGGTCGATGGCCACGAAGGGCAGTGGCGGCTGGCTATCCGTCGCGCACAGCGATTCCCCAATGAATATGTCCGTGAAGCCGGCGATGCCGACGATATCGCCGGACTCGCCGACCGGCGCTTCCGCCGTTCCCATGCCGCTGAACGTGAGCAGCTTGGTAATGGTTTCGCGCGTTCGCGAACCGTCGCCACGAACGCAGTACACGTTGTCGCCCGTCGCTACGCGCCCCTGTGTGATCTTGCCGATGGCGATGCGGCCGACGTAGTCATCCCAGTCCACGTTACTGATCAACATCTCGAACGGCGCGTCGGGATCGGCCGCAGGCGCGGGAATGTGTGCGATAACGGTTTCGAAAAGGGGCGTCATGTCTCCGGCATTGTCGCCGATTTCGCGTACGGCGTAACCGTCCTTCGCGCTCCCGTAAAGAAACGGGGCATGGAACTGCTCTTCGCTGGCGTTGAGCTCGAGCAGCAGCTCAAGCAGGTCATCGTGCGCCTGTGCGGGATTCGCCAGGTCGCGGTCGATCTTGTTGATCACGGCGACCAGCGGCAACTGTTGCTCGATTGCTTTCTTGAGCACGAACCGCGTCTGGGCCTGCGGACCCTCGGCCGCGTCGACCAGGACCAGCACGCCGTCCACCATTTGCAGGATGCGCTCAACTTCACCGCCGAAATCGGCGTGGCCGGGCGTGTCGACGATGTTGACCTGGTAGCCGTTCCAGCGCACCGAGGCATTCTTGGACTTGATCGTAATGCCTTTTTCGCGCTCGAGGTCCATCGAGTCCATGACGCGGTCGACCGCCTCGCGGTGCGCGCGGAACGCGCCGCCCTGCCGCAGCAAGCAGTCCACGAGCGTCGTCTTGCCGTGATCGACGTGGGCGATAATACCGATGTTGCGGATTTTCGTATTGGTACTCATGACGGGTACAGGGGGTTCATGCGGTGCGGAAAGGAACCGCCGTGCTCCGGAGAGCGGCATGGCCGACCGGGGCAAAGGCGGCGGAGCATCCGACAAAACCCGCCCGAACGCAAGATAAACTCGACCGGGTGACCGGGCCGGGTGCGAACCCGTTGTGCTCTGCGGGCACCAGGAACGGTGCGCTACACACGCCCTGGCATCAACGGCGCGACTGTCCGGGGTTCCTCCTCAACCGATCTCGCGCTTGCCATGCCCAGCCGGCCGGGAGTAGGATTTACATGCCTTGTCGCCGCCAACGCCGAACCATGAACGGGAGATCGATGAGAACACAATGCCTCACTGCAACACTCGCGATAATACTGCTCGTCAGCCACGCACAGGGCGCCGTGAACGTCGGCTTCCGCGACGACGGCACCGGACACTACCCGAAAGCCGAACCGGTCACGACCTGGCAGGACGCGCAGGACGACAAACCCGCCGTCAACATCACCTGGAAGACCAAGTTGCCGTCGTGGGGCAATGCATCGCCCGTGCCGGTCGGCGACGCGATCTTCGTTTGCGCCGAACCCTTTACGCTGATCTGTCTTGATGCCGCAACGGGCGCCATTCGATGGCAGGCGACCAACGACTACGCCACGGCGAAAAGTTTCGCGGCGCGCCTGGCCGACGCGGGCAAGGAGCCGGACAGCGGAAACCTGAACGAGGATCTCGCCAATATCATGGGGGATGACGACACGTCGATGAACGTGGGGGAGTCGGGCGATGATTTACAGGCGATGTCCGCGGAGCTGAAGCCCAAGGAGCCGCCGCCCACGGAAACGTTGCCAGCCAAGCATGGCTCGACCGGCTATTCGTCATCCACACCGGTCTCCGACGGTAAGCACGTCTGGGCCGTCTTCGGCAATGGCGTTGCCGCCGCGTATAAACTCACGGGAGAACGGCTCTGGATCAGGGAGATCGAACGTCCGACGCACGGACACGGGCACAGCGCTTCACCGCGCCTCGTGGGCGGACTGCTTATCGTGTCGGTGGTCAACGTGCATGGGCTGGATCCGTTGACTGGCGAAGAACGCTGGAAGGCTAAATCCGGCGCGCGTTTTGGTAGCCCGGTGGTGACAAAAATCGCGGACACGATCTGTCTCGTCACGCCCAACGGGGAGATCATCGAGGCCAAAACGGGCCGCGTGGCAACGACCGGCATGAAGGGCCTGACCTACAATGGCCCCGTGGTTGCGGACGGAATTGCCGTCTTCTTCAACCAGGGCGAAGCATCGGCGTACCGCCTGCCGACATCGCTTCAGGGTACGCCCAAGGCCGAACAGATCTGGAAGGTACCGGTGCCCAACGAGCGCATGTACGCTTCCCCACTGGTTACCGGCGGCCGGGTCTATTGCCTGGGTCAGAACGGGACCCTGACGGCGCTCGATCTCAAGACCGGTGAGATTACTTACAAGGAAAAGGCCGGCACGAGCGGGACGTGCTACTCATCCATCGCCGCCGCCGGCGATCAATTAATCATGGCCTCAGAGGGCGGCAGCGTCATTTTCGTCAACCCGGGCGACACGCTTGATGTCACGGCGCGCAACAAGATCGAGAAGCTGCGTTCCACGCCCGTGCTCGACGGCAAGCGCCTCTACCTGCGCACCATGAATCATCTCTACTGCATCGCGGCGGATAAGTAGAGTGTTCCGACCCTGATGCCGCTCAGGGCTTTGTCGTAATCGCGAAGCGCTCGATCCCCAGTTCGCGCAGCACGTCCAACACGTCGACCGTGATCTGCGTGGGACTGTCCGCATCCGCCTTGATCGCAACCGCTTGCACGCGACGCGTTGCGGTCAGCGCCCGCAGTCGTTGATAAAGCGCGGTCGAAGAGGGCACAAAGGTCTTCTCCATGGCCAGCTCGCCGTTCGCGCTGATCTCGATCACGACCGTGGACGATAGATCCAGGATCTCGGCCGGGTCGGCGTTGCGCGCCGTGGGCAGCTCGATGGGGAAGAACGTGTCCTCGGCAAAGGTCGTCGTGACGATGAAGAAGAGCAGCAACATGAAGATGACGTCGATCAGCGGGGTGATCTCGAGCTGATCCTCATCGTCCGCGATCGCGTCAGAGAGCCGCTTCATTTTTCGTCCCTCCGCTCCTGGCGTGCAGGTACCCGTAACGGACCCGGTCGATGTCGGACTCGATGCTCTCGCTGAACCGTTGTACGCGGGACAAAAACGCGCGGCGCGCGATGATGCCTGGGATGGCGATGACGATCCCAAAGACGGTCGTGAACAGCGCGATCATGATGCCCTCGGCCATCTTCTGTTTATCGGGATTCAAGGAAACGCGAATTTCGTCGAATACCAGCACCATACCGACGACCGTGCCGAGCAACCCCAGCAGGGGCGCGATCGTCGCGATCGTGCCGATCGCCTGGATGTTGCGCTTCAAGGGCTTCAGGGCCAGGAGCGATGCCTGTGTCAGCGTTTCCTCCAGGGCGACCCCACCCAGGTTGAATTCGCGCAGCCCCTGCGCCCAGGCGCGCCCGACCGTGGTGTTCGATTGCTCACAATGCTTTTGTGCGCTTTCGAAATCCAGTTTGCCGGCCTGGTCGATCACCGTCTGCGTCAGCGATCCATCCAGTACGTTTGCTTCACGCAACGCCAGCGAGCGCTCGAAGATCAGCATCGCGAGGACCAGCGAGCAGGCCCAAAGCGGCATCATCGGCACCGCGTACAACTCCTCGACGTGACTGCTCAAAACACTAGCGTTATCCGCGGCCTCGTCGGCAGCAACGCAGTCGCCGGGGGTCGCGTACAGGACGGCAAACAAGGCCAGCATTAACAATTTATTTTTCATCGTATCGGGGCGGCCGCCGTGGCCATGCGCTGCAGGGTCAGCACGGGTGCCGCCATTCTCATTTTGCACTCAACCGTGCGGTTTTTTTCGCCATATGGCGTGAAACGATCTTTGTACACGACCTCCAGTGTCCTTCCGCCATGAACCCCCAGCGTATTCGCGCGCGGCGGCTTGAAGGCGGCCTGGGTCGCGACCGACCCGCGGAAGACGCCCGTGTCCTCACCGGTCTCTTCCAATATGGCGTATATGTAAGAACGTGCGGACCTCTCTTTCACGGCGACCATGACGCGATCCCGGTGCGTAGGCAAGAGATTCATATCCTGGTCGGTGACTTCGATGCCGACCGATTGTCCGGCCTGGATCGGTTGCGCCGCCTTGGCCGGTCGACGGAAATGGGTGAAACGGACAGTGGCATCGGTGCCCAGCAGAAGCACGTCGCCCCAGGTGTCCGGCTTGTCGAATGTCTGCATGTTTTTCGGCAGGGACCATTGCTGCGAGATCTCGCGCGCGTAACCCATGTTAATGGAGATATTCATGGCCACGTACAGGCCTGCCCGAAGATGGGGGCGGGCCAATGCGGCCCGGCTGACGAACCCTTCGACCGTGTACCCCGCGGCGTCCAGGCGTCCGGTTGCGAGTCCTCGCGCCCGGGCCGGGTCCGTCACCGTCTCGAGACGGTTCTCGTAGCGGCCCAAGCCGCGAAACCCGCGACCGACCTCGATGAACGTCTGTTGCGCTGCTCCGCGATACCCGAACGGCATCAGGCAAAATTGCTGTGCGTAGGGGCTGTGATGCATCGTGCGTTTTCGCAGGTTCTGCATGTCGATCCATACCTCGAAGCAATCGCCCTCCCAGGCGCTCGTCTGATTGGGCTGCACCTGTGTCCGGCCGGGGACGTGGTAGCAATAGTAGAACCCCGCGCGAGACCATCGCACCCACACCTGGATCCCGTCCTCGAGCGGAACGCCATTAAAGGTCCAGCGCATGCGGAAGGGATGACGCAAGGCACCCCAGTCGCCGAGGTCGCCGTCGATTGTAAGGGACGCGCGCTGAAACGCCGCCGCGCCAAAGGCCAGTGTTTCAAAGCGGGGCCGGCTAAGCTTACGTGTCCTGCCGTCGGTCGACGCGCGCGGCCGCTGTTCGCCGTCTTCGACGAAAACACGCTCGGCCAGTAATTTCGATGTCGCCGCGGCTCGCGACACCGCGACATCAGCCAGGTTCTCGACAAGGGCCGCGCCCGGCGGGACGTTGGTTTGCCGCCGCGAGACAAACGCGCGGTAGATGTCATAGGTGTCATGGTTGACGCGCGCATAGCGGTTGTATCGGTCCTCGAATGCCGCATGGCCCGTGCTCTCGGATTCCCCGCCGGACGACGCGCCCGACTGGAGCTCGCTCAAGGACGTGCCTAGCGGTCCAGCCGGCATGGGCATGCCGTGGCCCGAATCCGGACCCTCGCCCTCATGCTCCACATGGGGCCCCTCTCCTTCCCCGAGTTCGCGTGTCGCCTCGTCGTAGGTCACCGTGGAGTGGCCCAGGCGAAAGGTCTGCGGCGCGTCGTCAAAGCGTGCCAGTTTACCGGCCAGCGTGTCGAGGCGCCGCAACTGCTCCGCGACACCGGGGGTCAGCGCGAGGTCGGCCACGATATGGCGGTAAGCCGCACGGATACTGGCGCGCGTGCTGGCGGCGCCCTTTGGCGCGACCCCTTCATAGACCGCGACGGCAACCCCCGGAAGATCGCCGCCGCGCGCGTCATCCAGGCGATGCGCGGCGGCGAAGGTGATAAACGCATTGGAGACCGCCGGAGCATGTAGTGCGCCCTGCAGGATGTTTTCAGCCAGCACGTCGCGGATCGGCGTGGAGAGGCGACCGACAATCGTCATGTCCGACCACTCGATCTTGAGGAGTTCTTCCCGGACCTTTGCCAGCAGCTGGCGATCGATATCTTCGATCCCCTTCTCGCGGAGCTCGAGATCCATGGCGCCCGAAACCTGTCGCGCCAGGGGCGGCAGTGTGGCGGTGAATATCGCCGCGTGGGAGGGCATCGCCTTCCTTGTTCGCGCCTCCTGCGCGATCGCGTTGTTCAGGGATGTCGCGATCAGGGGCGCGGTCTGGCTTCGCAGGGCGGCGCAGGCGCGCGCATCAAAGGCAGGCGCGAGCGTTCGGCGAATGTAGGCCGCGACTTCGCCCGCGATCATCCGCTCGGACAAGCGTGCCAGGTATTGCTGCAGGTTCGTTATCGAGTGTTCGAAAAACGGTTGCGCCAACGGCGAGATGGATTCCAGGGTTCCGGCCTCGCGGCGTGCCTGCGCAAGGAAGCGTTCGCTCTCGTTCCGGACCTGCACGCGCACATCTTCCGCCAGGGCGTCCTGCAGCAGCGTTTCCAGCTCCTCGAGAACGGTGTCGCTCAGCTCTTCCGCCTGCAACTCGTGCTCTTCCTGCCGAATGCGCTCCTCTTCTGCCGCTTGCGCCTCGCGCAGCTCCGCTGCGGCTTCGTGGCGACGCTCTTCGATCGTCTCTGTTTTCCGTTCCCCGACAAGCATCAGGCCGAAAACGATGGCGGTATGCCATACGAGTGACAAAACGATTGGCCAGTGATATCGCGGCTGAGACATGCGTGCCAATGATCGAGCCTTGCCGCTCATCCGTCCAGCCGATTCCTCGCGCGGCAGGGGGAACCCCTAGCCCGCTCCTCCTTCGTCTTGCCTTGACAATTCTGCTCGCTCACGAAAACTCTGCTGCATGTCCGGCTCCCTCCCGAAAGCGAATGCGAATGCGGATGGCGACGCGATCGTGCCGCTTTCCGAGGAGCAGCGCTATCTGTTCGACACCAGGGGCTGGCTGTGTTTTCCGGGCCTGATCGGCGAAGAAGAGCTTGGGCCGATGCGCGCGTTCTATCGCCAGCTCAAAGACGACCCGGAGTCCCTGGTCGAGCACGAGCGCACGACCATCGCGGGGCCCCTGCTGCGATCGATCGACCATCCCGTGCTGGTGGGGTTTCTTCAGGCGTTCCTCTCGTACCAGGCGTTGGCCGGCGAGTCCTGCTACGATTTTCGGCTCGAATCGAGCGCCATGTATTTCCGCCCCGCCGGCTTCGACGCCTTTCGGCCGCACGGTGGGCAGGGCATGTTCGGGCGGCCCATCAACTCGCATGTCTATCACGTGCTGCCGGGCCAGGCCTACGCGGGCCTCGTTCGCGTGGTCTGGGAGCTCAACCCGGTCCGCATGGGCATGGGTGGCACCAAGTTTCTTTCGGGCAGCCACAAGGCCGCATTCCCCATCCCTAAATCTGCGTCTGAGGATCGCCTCTCGCCGTTATGGGAGACGTACGAATGCCCGGCCGGCTCCCTGCTCGTCTTCACGGAAGCCATTTGCCACACGGGAGATCTTTGGGCCGACGAAGAGCACGATCGCATGGCCGTCTTCCGCTGCTACAACACGGTCGGCAGCAAATGGCACGAGTGGGAACCACCGGAGAAGCTCGTCGAAACCATGCACCCGCTGCGCCAGAGCCTTTTCCGGGCGGTGCATTGCGAGAACAACCCACTATCGTAAGCACAGACCCACGCGGTCCGCTAGTGCCCGCCCGCTGAATTTTCGTAGCTGGCGCCCTGTCCTTCGTCGCTACGGGTTGTCCGGCACGGCAAGCGAAGCACGAGGCAGGAATCTCCCGAATGCCGTCCCTTTTTTCCCTGCCTGCCCCCTAACCATGCTTGCCCACGTCTCGATTCCTGATTAGGTTGAACAGGCTTGTAATCATGAACCGTTACCACTCCATAGGGAGCAGGGGTCACCACCGGACATGGCGAAAAAGAAAGCCGCGCACAACTATGATGAGAGCAAGATCAAGACGCTTTCTTCGCTCGAACATATTCGCAAGCGCACGGGTATGTACATCGGGCGCATCGGGGACGGCACCCACTACGACGACGGCATCTATATCCTGCTCAAGGAGGCCATCGATAATGCCGTCGATGAGTTCATCATGGGCCATGGCACCTGCATCGATGTGGATATCGACGGCACCGAGGTAACCGTCCGCGATTACGGCCGTGGCATCCCGCTCGGCAAGGTGGTCGACTGCGTCTCGCGCATCAATACCGGCGCCAAGTATAACGACGATGTGTTCCAGTTCAGCGTGGGCCTCAACGGCGTCGGGACCAAGGCCGTTAACGCGCTTTCCAGTGACTTCCGAGTGTGCAGTGTGCGGACCGAACGCTACGCCGAGGTAACCTTTAAACAAGGCCGGCTGGTCAAGCAGCAGAAGGGACGCGAAAAGGACGAAAAAGACGGCACGCTGGTGCAATTTACGCCTGACCCGGAGATCTTCGGAGAGGCGGCTTTCGATGCCAATCACCTCGAAAAACGCATGCGCCTCTACACCTATCTCAATGCCGGGCTGACCGTACGATTAAATGGGCGGCGACTGCTCTCGGAGGGCGGGTTGCTGGATCTCGTGACCGAAGAGAGCCAGGACGAGGCCGTCTATGTGCCCCTGCATTTCCGCTCAAAAACCCTCGAGATCGCGTTTACGCATACGCAACGCTTCAACGAAACCTACCTTTCGTTCGTGAACGGGCAATATACGAGTGATGGCGGCACGCATCTCAGTGCCTGTCGCGAAGGCGTACTCAAGGCGGTCAACGAATTTACGAAGAAGCGCTACGAGGGCGATGACGTGCGCGAGGGCATCGTGGCGGCCGTCGCCATTCGCCTGCAGGATCCGATCTTCGAGTCGCAGACAAAGAACAAGCTCGGCAATACAGAGATTCGCGGCGAGCTCATGTCGCAGGTAAAGGACGCGGTCCTCGACCTCTTGCACCGCAACCCCGAGGCCGCCGAACAGGCCGCCATCAAGATCGAGGAGACGCAGAAGCTGCGCAAGGAACTGTTGTCCGTCAAAAAGATCGCGCGCGACCGCGCGCGGGCAACATCCATCCGCGTGCCGCAACTCAAGGACTCCAAGGAGCACTATGATCCCGCGAAGGGCAAGGGCGAGGAAACCATGATCTTCATCACCGAAGGCCAGTCGGCCGCCGGTACCATCGTGAGTTGCCGCGACGCCGCGACGCAGGCGGTATTCACGTTGCGCGGGAAACCGCTGAACGTCTGTGAGCTCAAGCGCGACGCGATCTATAAGAATGATGAACTATACAACTTGATGCGCAGCCTCCAGGTCGAAGAATCCCTCGCCACACTGCGCTACAACAAGGTCGTGCTTGCGACCGACGCGGATGTGGACGGCATGCATATCCGCAACCTGTTATTGACGTTTTTTCTGCGCTTTTTCGAGGATCTGGTTATCAAGGGCCACGTGCATATCCTTGAAACGCCGCTTTTCCGCGTGCGCAACAAGACGACGACCCACTACTGCTACTCCGACGAGGAGCGCGGGCAGGCGATCAAGGCCATCGGACGCGGGGCAGAGATCACGCGCTTCAAGGGATTGGGCGAGATCTCGCCCCATGAGTTCAAGGCCTTCATCGGCAGCGATATGCGCCTGTGCGAAGTGCGCGTGGATCAGCAGAACGACATCCCGGAGATCCTTTCGTTCTATATGGGACGCAATACCCCCGAACGGCGTGCCTACATCATGAACCATCTCGTCGTCGAAGCGAGCACGTGAACGAAGATCAGCTATTCTTTGAACCCGCGGTGTCGTTGTCTACAACGGATGTCGACGATGCGGAAGGCCTGGCAGACACGCTGATCCCCGATGGCGATGGGGGTACCGGCGACAACGGCGCATCCGTCCCCGGCGATGCGACTCCGCCGGATGGGCCGCTGCGGCGGATGATCGATGATCACTTCATCCAGTACGCGTCCTATGTCATCCGCGACCGCGCCATCCCCGACCTTGCGGACGGACTTAAGCCTGTCCAGCGGCGCATCCTGTGGTCGCTGCATGAGCAGGACGACGGAAAGTTTACCAAGGTAGCCAACGTCGTCGGCCATTGCATGCAGTACCATCCGCATGGCGATGGCTCGATTGCGGCTGCGCTGGTCGGGCTGACCAACAAGCTGACCCTGATCGAGGGGCAGGGCAATTTCGGTAACCTGCATACTGGCGACCCGGCCGCTGCCTCGCGTTACATCGAATGCCGCCTGACCGGTATGGCGCGCGACGAGTTATTCAATGATCACCTGACGCGTCTCGTGCCGAATTACGACGGGCGCCGCAAGGAGCCCGTAACACTGCCCTGCAAGCTGCCGCTGCTCCTGTTGCTCGGCGCCGAGGGTATCGCCGTGGGGCTCTCCACCCGGATTCTGCCGCATAACCTGGGCGAGTTGCTCGAGGCCCAGATCGCGATCCTCACGAAGGAGCGTTTCCGCATTTATCCCGACTTCCGGCAGGGCGGCACGATGGATATTCGCGAGTACAACAAGGGCAATGGCCGCGTGCGCGTTCGCGCGCGAATCGAACCGCGCGGCAAAGACACGATCGTCATCACGGAAATCCCCTTCAGCACCACGACCGAGTCGATCATGGCGTCGATCGAGGCCGCCGCGCGCAAGAAGAAGATCAAGATTCGCGCCATCCAGGATTATACCGCCGAGGCGGTCGAGATAGAGATTACCCTCGACGAAGACCAGGAGCCGCAGCGCGCCATCCAGGCTCTCTACGCCTTTACGCAATGCGAGGTTCCGATTTCGGCGCGATTGATCGTTATCGACGATGGTAAGCCCGTCGAGATGGACGTGAATGCCGTCCTGCGTGATGCCACCGAACGACTGGTCAAGATCTTGAAACGCGAGCTGCAGTGGCGTAAGCGCGAACTCGAGGCGGACGTTCATAAGCGCACGTTGATCCAGATCTTTGTCGAGAATCGCATCTACAAAAGAATTGAAGAGTGTGAGGCCTATCCCGAGGTGCAGGCGGCAGTACGAACCGGGTTCGATCCGTTCGCCGCGCAGCTCACGCAGTCGGTCACCGAGAAGGATATCGAAATGCTGCTGTCGATTCCGGTCAAGCGCATCTCGCGTTTTGATATCAAGCGCAGTCGCAAGGAAATCGGCGACCGCGTGCGCGAGATCGGCGAGATCGAGAAGAAGCTGGGTGCCATGACGCCGTACGCCGTTCAATATCTGCGCGGCATGATCAGGGCCTATGCTGGTGACGCCGTACGGCGCACGAAGGTTGAAACGTTCAAGGATGTCGAGATCCGCGATCTCACGGCCGAGGAGCTGACCGTTCGCTACGACGCCGCGACCGGGTACCTCGGCACGGGAATCAAGGGCGAGGACGCTGTCCTGACCTGCTCGTCGTACGACAAGGTGCTCTGTGTCTGGCCCGACGGACGCTACAAAGTGATCCCGCCGCCGGAGCGGCTGTTCGTCGAAGAATTGATTTATCTCGGCCCTGCCGAGCGCGATCGCGTGTTGACCATCGTTTTCACGCATGGCGACTTCACATTCCTCAAGCGCTTTAAGCTGGGGGGTACGATCATGAACCGGGACTACATGGCCGGTGGTGTCACCTCGCGGGTCCTGTACTTCTCCGACGCGTCACCGGAGACGCTCTACGTCAAGTATCACAAGGCCAGTCGCCTGCGCATCACCGAGCAGGAATTCGACCTGACCGCCGTCGTGGCGCGCGGCGCGCGCGCGCGCGGCAACCAGATGACCAGCAAGAAAATCCGCGTCATCACCGACGTGCGCCCGCGTGGCTGGAAAGACGATCCCGACCGGCCCCGCGGACGGTTCAAAAATTTCTGAGCCTGCCCACCGGCCGGCACGCTGCACATGCGCCGGAGGCGCACCCGCTGCGCCAGAGCCTTTTCCGGGCGGTGCATTGCGAGAACAACCTGCTCGACGCTATCTGCCCCGCCAGCGCCCGCCGCCGGAATTTTCATAGCCGCTGCCCCGGCCATTGGCCTGCGAAGGGGAGCGCGATGGTCTGCTTCCGACATGGCAATCGAATTCCCTGCTCCAGGGAACAATCGGATCCGGGAACGGCTTCAGGGAACAGGCCATGAAATTTGACTGCCGGGCCCCTTTGGGCTGATACTTCCGCTTCGCTGTCAGGTTCAACCTGGAGGCACCGCAAGACCATGAAGAAGACTGCGCTACTCTTACCCGTCGCCCTGTTGCTGACCTGTGCCGCGCAGGGGACGCCGAACTCGCCCCGCCGTCCACGCCGAGGGCCACGATGAACGCGGGCTTCGAGGCGATGATGGAGCCGGCGATCGCCAGGTGCACGACGCTCTCGCCGGTGGAGGCGCGGCACTTCGTCGACCACGGCTGGGTCCTGGTGAAGGGCGCGTTCTCGAAGCAGATCGCGGCGGATGTCGTGGCCTGCGCCTGGCGCGAGCTCGAGGAGCAGGGCATCATGCAGGACGACCCGGAGACATGGAAGCTGGGGTCGTACACGCGGACCGGCGGCCCGCCCGAGGTGTTCATCATGGCCTCGCGTGGCGACGAGGCGGCGGCGGCGAAGATGCTCGAGATCCGGACGCGCTACGGCCTGCCGCCGAAAAGTCCGCTGCTGCACGATGTTGCCCCGCGCGCGCTCGGCGCGCAGCTCGACTGCGTGGGCGGCCTGGATCGGGTGAAGGACCCGGAGCTGATCAGGCTGGTGGACTCCGTCGCGGTGAACCTGTGCGGCGAGGACGGCGACCTGGGCGAGGACGGGTGGAGGTCGACGCGCACGCCGGGGTGGCACAAGGACGGCTGGCACTTCCGCCACTTCCTCGACACGCCGCAACAGGGGCTCCTGCTGTGCTTCTTCTACGACGACATCCTCCCCGATTCCGGCGGCACCCAGATCTGCGTCGACTCCATCGGCGTCGTGGCGCGGCTGCTCGCCCAGCACCCGGAGGGCATCCACCCGGACACGGTCCAGGACTACATCAAGCCCTACATGATCAAGGAGTGCGGCAAGTTCGAGGAGCTCACGGGGGAGGCGGGCGACATGGCCATGATGCACCCGTATATGGTCCACCGCGTCGCGGCCAACCCCAGCGGCAGGGCGCGCTTCGCGCAATTCCCCTCCATCGGGCTCTCCGAGCCGATGCAGTTCGGGCGCGATGACCCGGGCGAGTACAGTCTCGCGGAGCTGATCGTGCTGAAGGAGCTTGGGGGGCTGAAGCGCTTCGACTTTGCGACGCAGGCGGATTACGCGACGTATCCACGCGAGGACATCACGCCGCCGCCATCGCGGACGAAGGAAGAGTGGCGGGCGATCAGCGTGGAGCTGTATGAGGAGCAGCAGAGGATGGCGCGGACGGAGCCGGAGTGGGCGCAGGAGATGTGGACCAGGCGCGAGCGCCCCGACATGTCCGGGCGCTGATGCAGATAGCGGCCGCAACCGATCCGCGCAGATGCACATTATCTCTGCGTCAAACAGCGCCGCTCACAGCCACCTGACCGTGGGCTAGCCTCTGTCCGCCGCCAACGGCCGCAGTGGTCTCGCGCACAGTTCGTCCATCTCGTCGAGACCCGCCCAGCCCAGCACCCGCCTGAGATAGATGCAGAAGCCCGGCTCCGCGCCGTCGCCCGGTCTCGCGCGACGTGCGGTACGTCACGCGGGAAACGCGAACGTTCTCAATGCACGTGCCCGTGCTCGACTTCGGTCTCGGTTGCCTCGCGCACCGATTTCACGGTTACATCGAAGTGTAGAACCTCGCCGGCGAGCGGATGATTGGCGTCGACGGTGACCTCGTCATCCGCCACGGACGCGACGGTCACCACCTGGATCTGGTCATCTTCGGTCTGGCCCTGGAACTGCATGCCCGGCATCAACTCCTTGGCGTCGCCGAATGCGCTGCGCGGAACCTTCTGTACCAGCTCGTCGTGCCGTTCGCCGTAACCGAGTTCGGGCGGCACGGTTACCTTCACGTTGTCGCCGACGGCCTTGCCCTGCAACTCCTGCTCCAGCCCGGGCACGATGTTGCCGGCGCCATGCAGGTAGTTCATCGGCTCGCCGTCTGTGGAGGAATCGATCACGTCGCCGGAATCACCGGTCAGCGTGTAGTGGATGGATACGACACATTTATCGTCAATTGTCATTTGGGTCTCACGTTTAATGGGTTTCTTCTGGAAGATTGCCGGGGCAAGGTACCACGCTTTCGCCCGATGGCAAGGATCGTCGATGAATCCGCGGCTACGCCGATTCCGCCCCATCTTTTTTCTGGTCCGCCGCTACGTAGGCCTTACAATTCCGGCCATACCGCACGCACGAGCCATCATTGACCCAAAGGATCACCAGATATTGAAGACGCTGACATCTCTTGCAACAGCCGCGTTTCTCCTCGTCTCCGCCATCATTGCCGAAGAGGCACCGGACACGCCGGCGGCTCTCGACTTCACGCTGAAGACGCTGGCCGGCGAGGCTGTCGCGCTCGCGTCGTACCAGGGCAGGGTCCTCCTGGTTGTGAATACGGCCAGCAAATGTGGACTGACTCCCCAATACAGGGCGCTACAGGCGCTCCACGAGAAATACGCGAAAGACGGACTGGCCGTGTTGGGCTTTCCCTGCAATCAATTCGGCAAGCAGGAGCCGGGCACGGCGGCCGCGATCAAGGCCTTCTGTACGCAGAACCATGGTGTCACCTTCGACATGTTCTCGAAGATAGAGGTGAATGGTGAGGGCGCCTGTGATTTCTATAAACACCTGACGGCGCTTGAAACAAAACCCAAGGGACCCGGCAGGGTGAGCTGGAATTTCGAGAAGTTTCTGATCGGCCGGCGCGGGAATGTCGTGGCCCGCTTCGCCCCGCGCACCAAGCCTGAAGCGAAAGACGTTACCGACTTGATCGAGGCTGAACTGGCGAAGAAATAGATTCCACTGAATCATGCGCCAGGAAAAGAGCGTCAAACGCGCGACCCTCTTCGGTGTGCTCGGGGCACTGGCCTTTCTGATTACGGCCGCCCTGTCGCTGTGTCTGCGGCCACCGAGGGTGGCGCTGTCCGGACCGGCGAATTCGTGGTGCTGTGGCAGGCGGAACCCTATGAGCGCTTTTTGCCCTTAACCCGTGGCTCCCCGCCACCCGGCGGCAGGATGGACTTGCTCTTCGCCGCGACCCAGACGAATCGCGAAAGCGATTTGCTGCCCTTGTACGCCGGCACGCGGTGCCGGCGCACGGCCAGGCCCGCGCGCATCAGCGTGCGCTCGTAGGCCTTGCTGGGGTCGGCCGACCAGATGGCCAGGCACCCCTTGTTGGTTAGCGCGTCGCGGCAGAGCGCGACGCCCGCGTTGCCGTAGAGGCGGTGGTTGCCGAGATCCGTCATCGGCGTGGGGCCGTTGTCGACGTCCAGTATGATCGCGTCAAACGTGCCGGGGCCGTTCGCCAGCAACTCAACAACGTCGCCCCGTTTAACCGTCACCCGCTTGTCGCGCATGGGATGATTGTTCAACGCACCCAAATGGTCGCGGTTCCAGGCAATGACATCCCCGATCAACTCGCATACCTTGATCGAGGCCGTGGGGCTGACAAGGTCCAGGCACTGGCGCAGGGTATAGCCCAGCCCAAGACCGCCCATCAGGATGCGGGGATCTCTTCGTTCGGCGAGGTGCGCGCATCCGAGTCGCGCAAGTTCCAGCTCCGACTCGTGCTGCCGGCTCTGCATCAGCACCTCGCCCTCAACCCGTATGAAGAAATCTTCGTCGTGCCGGAATAGCACCATCTCGTTTCCGTCCGGGGTCCTTGAAGAGGCAATCTTGATCGTCGGCTTCATTCTGCTGTCTCTCTTTTCCGCCTGCCCGGAGCGAGTGCACCTAACGAACGCGTCGAGGGGCATCCCCGACCCCCGCCAAAACGTCAGCCCAGAACCCTGCCAATCGCCCCAACAACATCGTCTCTCCCCGGGAGCACCGCGCGCTCAAGAACCTTCGCCACCGGCATCGGCACATCCCCCGCCGTGACGCGCTCGATCGGCGCATCGAGGAAATCCAATGCCTGCTCGCTCACGATCGCCGCGATCTCGGCCGCGTAACCGCAGGTGCGACTGCCCTCATTCACAATCACCAATCGCCCGGTCTTCTTGACCGATTCAATAATCGTCGCCGTATCCAGCGGCTTGAGCGTCTGTGGGTCGATGACTTCAACTTCCGTGCCGTCACGCCCGACCTCCTCGGCCGCCGACGTCGCAACGCTGACCATGCGGCCCGTGGCAACAACCGTCACGTCCCCGCCCTCACGCACCATCACTGATCCGGGAATGTCCAGCAGGTACTCCCCTTCCGGCACCTCGCCCTTGATGGCGTAAAGCAGGCGGGACTCCAGAAAGACCACCGGGTTCGGATTGCGAATCGCGGCCTTGAGCAGCCCCTTGGCGGCGTAGGGCGTCGACGGCATGATCACGATGAGCCCGGGCACATGCGCGAACCAGGCCTCGAGGCTCTGCGAATGCTGCGCGCCCATCCCGATCCCGCTGCAGATCGCGGCACGCATCACCAGCGGCACCGCCGCCTGGCCACCGGTCATGTAGCGCAACTTGGCCGCATGATTCACGATCTGGTCCATCGCAATCGTCATGAAATCGTTGAACTGAAACTCGATCACCGGCCGCGTGCCCGCCAACGCCGCGCCGACGCCTGCCCCGGCGATTGCGGCCTCGGAGATCGGCGTATCGATCACGCGTTCGGGCCCGTATTTGTCCAACAGGTCCTTGGTGACCTGGAACAGGCCGCCCAAAACCGCGATATCCTCGCCCAGTACAAAGACGTTCGCATCGCGCTGCATCTCTTCATGCAGTGCTTCGTTCAACGCCTCGGAATATGTGATCGTGCGTGCCATGGGCTATGCGTAAATATCCGCCATCGCCTCGGCCGGCTCGGGCTCGGGACTGTTGGTTGCGAATTCAACCGCTTCCTCGATCAGCGCCGCCACCGCCTTTTGGATGGCAGCGTCCTGATCGGCGCTCAAGGCGTCCTGCTCCTCCAGTACTTTTCGAAAGCGCGCGATCGGATCCCGGGCCTTCCATTCCGCCACTTCATCGGGCGGACGCGGGTCCTTCGTATTGAAAACGGAATGCGGTTCCCAGCGGTAGGTCTTGTTCTCGATCAGTGATGGCCCGTCGCCGGCGCGCGCGCGTTGCACCGCCTCGACGGCCGTCGTATGCACGGCCAGGACATCGTTGCCGTCCACGATGTGACCCGGTATCGAATACGCCGCCGCGCGATCGGCCACGTTCGCTACCGCGGTGGTGACCTCGAAGCCGGCGCTCAGGGCCCAATGATTGTTCTCACAGACAAACACCACCGGCAGCTTGCGGATCGCGGCCAGGTTAATCGCCTCGTGAAAAGACCCCTGGTTTGTTGCGCCCTCGCCGAAGAAACACGCCACCACCTGGGACGACTGTCGTACGCGACAACCCAGCGCGGCGCCGGTTGCAATCGGAATCCCGCCACCCACGATACCGTCCGCGCCCAGCATGCCGCGGCTGACATCGGCGATGTGCATGCTGCCGCCCTTGCCCTTGCAGTAACCGGTGGCGCGCCCAAATATTTCGGCCAGCATGCGCTTCACGTCCAATCCGCGCGCGATGCAATGCCCATGCCCGCGGTGGGTGCTGGTCAGGTAGTCGTCGTCGAGCAGCGCGGAGCAGATCCCCACCGCCGACGCCTCCATGCCGATGTACGTATGTGCCGGGCCCTGCACCAGCCGCTTCTCGTGCGAGGCCAGTACCGCCTGCTCAAACTCCCGAATCAGCAGCATCGAGCGGTACAGCTCAAGCTGTTGATCCGTGCTCAGGTTCGTATCAGGTGTTGCCATGATCGCGCGCGCTCCTCATCCATCCGTCGTCGCGCCGTTCGGGAGAACCGCTTGAGCGGATCTCTCCTGGCAAACGCGCGCGCCGGCTCTTTTTTCGGTGCCTCCGTGCTGAATCATGACGGTGCCAGCAAAATTTTCGCGTCCGCGCCGGCTTCCGCCCGCGCAAATGCCTCCAGCCCCTCGTCCAGTGGCAGTACGGCCGAGATCAGCGGTGCAACATCGATTGTCCCATCATCCATCAACCGCAGCGCCGTATCGAACGAACTCCAGATATGCGCGAAGGATCCGATGACGTTCAGCTCGCGGACCGCAATCTGCGAGTAATCGACCTGGACCGCCCCTTCGAACAGTCCCAGCTGCACGATCGTGCCACCCTTGCGCGTACAGGCATAGGCGGCCGCGACGGAGGCCGCCGCACCCGCGGCCTCGACCGTGATATCCGCGCCCCCGGTTTCCGGCGCCAATGTCTTGATCTCCCCTGCCAGGTCGGTCGATTCGACTTCAATCGCCCGGGCGACCCCAATCGTATCGGCTAGCTTCAAGCGTTCGGCATCCCTGGCCGTGCCGGCAACTACCACCACCGCGCCATGCGCCTTCGCCACCAGCGCGGCGAAAAGACCGATGGGGCCGGGCCCGAGGATGAGCACCAGTTGGCCCGGCGTCACCTGCGTCCGCTCGAGCAGGGCGTGCACACAGACGGCCAGCGGTTCGGTCGCGGCGCCGGCATGAAAATCGACACCGGGCGGCAGGCGATGCACGGCGTCCTTGCGCACGACCACGTGCTCCGCAAACCCGCCGTTGACGTGAACGCCGTAGGCCGTGCGTGCGGCGCAGCGATTGGTGTCGCCGCTCAGGCAGAACGGGCAGGTGCCACAGAGCGTTGCAGTTGTCTCGGCCATGACGCGTTCGCCGGCCTTGAGTTCGTCCACGCCGCTGCCGACGGCGCTGATTTCGCCGCAGAACTCATGGCCGAGGATCACCGGTGGCACGTACGGAAAGGTATCGTGAACGATATGGATGTCCGTGCCGCATATCCCTGCCGCGCGAATGGCGATCTGCACCTCGCCCTCGCCCGGCTCCGGTGTCGGCACATCCACCAGCGCGAGGTGTCCCGGCCCCTTCTTCTGTTTAACCAGCGCGCGCATCGATCCGAGTCTGCCGCTGTGGGACGCGCAATTCAAGCGCCAAGGGGTCTCGGTGTCCGGGCGGGCGCGGTGTAACGCGCTGGTTTGTATCCCCTTTTTCGCGCCGGCCATGTTGTGTGTGCTTGACGCGCCGCGCGAGAGCGGCATTCTACGCCGCTTATGCCTGCAGGCCCGGATAACGCCCGATTCTCGCCGCGGAACTGGCCGTTCTTTTATGGCTGGATGATTATGCTGGCGGGCACGGTGGGGGTCCTGGCCAGTGCGCCCGGCCAGACGAACGGCGTTTCGCCATTTACCGAAAGCCTGATCAAGGCGCTGGGTTTGTCGCGCGTCGACCTGAGCCTGGCCTATATGTTAGGCACAATCGGCAGCTCGCTGCTGCTGACCCGCGCCGGAAAACTCTACGATCGCTACGGTGCGCGCCGGATTGCCCCTGCGGCGGCCGTCGTGCTTGCGCTCGCCCTGCTGGCATTGAGCGCTTGTGACCAGATTGCCGCCGCGGTCAACGCATGGGTGCCCCATCTGGGCGCCCGCCGGTCATCGCTCGTGGTCGTAACGCTCGGTTTCTTCGCGCTGCGTTTCAGCGGGCAAGGCGTGCTGACGATGGTCTCCTACAACATGATAATGAAGTGGTTCGACCGGCACCGCGGACTGGTGACCGCGATCACAGGCATGTTCATTGCCCCGGGGTTCTCTGCTGCGCCGTTGGTGCTGAGCAAGATTGTGACCGCCGTGGGTTGGCGCGAAACCTGGCAAATGATGGCCGTGTTGATCGGCGTCGGCTTCAGCCTGTTCGCCTGGCTCTTTTTCAGGGAAAGCGCGGAGGCCTGCGGGCTCGTGGCCGATGGCCCCTGGCGCGATCGTAGCCTGGGCGCGAGGAAGCCGCACGCCGAGACGCGACACCAGTTCACGCTCGCGGAGGCCCGACGCTGCCCGACCTTCTGGGTTTTTTCGCTTGGACTCAGCCTTTTCGGATTCGTGATGACCGGGTTTACGTTCCACGTGGCATCAATTTTCGAAAACGCAGGGCTGACCGCCGCAGCCGGATTCGCCATTTTTCTGCCGGGTGCGATCATCTCCGTGATCCTGCGGCCCCTGGTCGGCTGGCTGGCGGACCGGATCCCGCTCAAGTACCTGATGATGGCCATGTTGATCGCCCTGATAATGGTGGCGACAACGCTGTCCGTGCTCGGCCCGCGCTGGACACTCGTGTTGCTCGTCGTCGGCAACGGCGTCTGCTTCTCGATGATGGGTACGCTCTACGCTATCACCTGGCCCAATTTTTTCGGACGCACCCACCTGGGCGCCATCAGCGGTTTCAATAGCGCGCTGTGCGTCTTCTTCAGCGCCCTGGCCCCGTGGATGTTTGGGCAATGCCTGGCGGCGACCGGGTCGTACGCGGTGATCGAGGTGACCTGTGCGGGAGTCGCGGCCGTGTTGGTTGTGTTTTCCACACGGGCGGATGATCCGCAGGGGGAAGGTGGGTGGGCAAGGGAAGAAGGGAAAAGGAAAGCGTGAGAGGAAGGGACGGAGATTCTTGGTGTTCCTTGCGCGCTATTGCGGTTAGGTTACGTCGCGAAACAGGAGAAAGCCGTTATGTACAAATGTCTTAATCGTGGAGCCTTGCGGGTTCAGGCGGAATGGGAAGAATGTTTGCCGTTGGCGAAGGCGGCGGGGTTCGAGGGTGTTGATCCGGAGCTGGGGGCCGATAGCTCGGCCGCCCAGGTCAGTGACGCACTGGCCGCGAATGATCTGCGCATCGGCGGCGCGGGCCTGCCGGTGGAGTTCCGCGCGGATGAAGAGACGTTCAAGGCGGGCCTGGAGAGCCTGAAGAAGATTGCGCCGATCGCGGCGGCGGCCAACTGCACGCGGTTTGCGACCTATATCTTGTCGTTTTCGGACGATCTGCCGTTCGAGGAGAACTTTTCGCAACATGCCCGTCGCCTGGGCGAGGCGGCCAGGATCCTGGCCGCCAGCGGCTGTCGGATCGGGCTGGAATTTCTCGGGCCGAAGACGCTGCGCGACGGACATGACTACGAGTTCATCCATACCATGGGCCGGATGCTGGAACTCTGCGCGGCGGTGGGCTCGAACGCGGGGCTGCTGCTGGATGCCTGGCACTGGTATACGTCGCGCAGCACGGTCGCGGCACTGCAGGCCCTGACCCCCGACCAGATTGTGTATGTGCATATCAACGATGCGCCACTCGACGTCGCGATCGATGATCAGATCGACGACCAGCGCGCCCTGCATGGCGATACGGGCGTGATCGACCTGGCGGGATTCTGCACGGCCTTGCGCGCGATCGGATACGATGGGCCGGTTGTTCCAGAGCCCTTTATCAACGAATTCGGGGACATGGATGCCGGTGATGTCGTTGACCGGGCGGGAAAAGCATACGCCGGCTTTTGGGGCTAGATAGGCTAAGCGCCGCGGGGCCGCCAGGTCCTCTCTGGTCGCGCGTGCCGTTAGTGAGCACGGTCCGCATGCGGATTGTGATGCCGCGCGGGATCAATCTCGATGTCGGGCAGCGCGTCTAATTCGTCGTCAATTAGGCGCGGCAGAATGGGATCGGCGCCGAGGACGGTGAGATAGCGCTGCGCGTCAGCGCGCGCGCGCTGGGAATCGCCGAAACGGTGCTCGAGAATGACCGTCATGCGCATCGCCGCGCGCGAGTCGAGTTCGTCGTAGGTTGTCCAGCCGATGCGCGCCGCGTCCTCGTCTGACTCCGGCCGCTGCGCGCGAGCCAGCTCCGCCGCGGTGCGATAGGACTTGATTGCCAGGGCGCAATTCGCGCGTGCCCGCGGCGTGAGATCTTCCAGTGCCGTCCCGCGCTCGCGTTTCGCCGCATCGAGATATGACTTGGCGCGCATGAAGTGCAGCTGGAAGGCCTGCGGGCTGTGCGCCACGCCCTCGTCCAGAAAGTGAAGCGCGGTATCCGGCTGCATGCCCTGCAGGCGGAAAGCGCCCGCCGTGTAGCCCTTGATCGCGCGCGGATTGGCCCAGGTCATCAGGCGGAACCAGGGGATCATCTGCAGGCCGTCGGCATGCTCGTGCGGTGCATCGGGATCGCGCCAGGTCTGGACCGTGCGATGCAAGTGACCCACAAAGCCGCGATAGTCGCGCGCGGCGTCGGGAATAACGCTGGCACAGCTCGCCATGCGATGCACGTCGGCGGGTGGCGTGTCCGCGTGAGGCCGGTAGACGATGCCGTGATCGAGATACTTCTCGCTTTGCAGAAACATCCAATCGCTGACGACCGCTTGCATGCCGCAGCCGGTGCACGCCAGGCACAAGGGCAAGAACAGGTACCACGCGCGGTTCATACCATCGCCCTTCCCTGCTTGCGGCGCGCGACCCAGGCGGCGAGTCCCGTGTAAGCCGCGGAATAGACAAGGCCGTAGAGAGTGATCAGCAACAGCGGTATCGCGCCCACCATCGGCCAGTTTTCGGCGTGCACGGTGCGGTCGTGCAGATCAAAGACGATCAATTGTGGCAGCAGGTAATTCGCCACGAACAGCATGCCGCGTACGGCGCCGCCGAGATAGGGATACATCACCAGCAGCACACCGACGGCGCCCAGTCCGACCGCGTAGTAGAGAGCGCCCACTACGATCGCGGCATCGAGATTCAGGATCGCCGAGAGAAGAAAAGAAACGGCGGTCAACGTAAGCATCATCAGCAATTGGAGATAAAGGAACTGTAAATACATCGGCCAGGGCACGAGCCCGTCGCGGCGTAAACCGGCCAATGTAAAGACAGCGGTTAGCACGACAAGAACACAGGCGGCGAAGAGCAGCACGCCCAGTGCTTTGCCGGCGAGCAAGGTGACCCGCGCGGGGGTGCCGGACTTGAGCGTGGCGGGCAGCTGCCGGGCAGCGAGAACAACGACGCAAATCGCGGTGGCGAAGCTGATGATGCGCAGTCCGCCGTCGCGGTAAATGCGCACAACGCCGCCGAGCCCGAAGAAGTCGAGCGCAAGGGTGAAGACAATGAGAGCGGCGGCGGCGATGACGATGAGGAGGTTCTCTTTGCGACGAAGAGCGTCTTTCAGAACGGTAAGCGCGATGGAAGCGATCGTCATCGTTGGGGGGAGCCTAGAAGAGAAAGGGAAAAGGAAAAGCGGGAGAGAGTGTTTTGGTGTAGCGCCTAATGGGGATGGCGCGGGTGCGTGTCGCAATGCATTTAGGGAGAGCCTTTGCGCCAGACGAGAATCCGATTATTGGCCGGCAGCGGGTGATCGGACTCAAAGACGAACCCGTTGGCCCTGGCGAGGCGGTTAAGATCGACGGTGTCGCGAATGCCCATCTCCGGATCGCGGGCGTGCAACTGTTGGTCGAAGGCGCGATTGCTGGCACTCGTATACTCGCCGTCGATATTGAACGGACCGTAAAGCGCCAGGGCTCCGCCTGCCGGGAGCTTGCGGCCCGCGCCAATGAACATGCATTCGACCGCGGGCCAGGACATGATGTGCGCCGTGTTGGCGCTGAAAATGGCATCAAGGTCCTGGACCGGCCATTTTTCCATGCATACGTCCAGTTCAAGCGGTGGTTCGACGTTGAGAATCGCGGCTTCCTCGAGCCATCGCCAGATGCCCGCGTGGTTCTCCGCGCGATCACTGGTCAGCCAGACGATATGCGGCAGATGCCTGCCCATGTAGACCGCATGCTGGCCCGTGCCGCTACCGATTTCGAGGACCGTGAGCGGTTCGCGGTACAGCTCGCGCAAGACGGTCAGGATCGGCTCCTGGTTTCGGTCGCAGGCGGGAGAATGCGGCTTATGGGAGGTACGGGGCACTGTCATCGGTCCGTATTCTGGTAGGGAGAAACAAAAAGGAAAAGGGAAAAGAGGAGCCGAACTTGATGGCAGGAGGATATCCGGCCAGAATAGGGCAGGATGAAGGTCGGGACGAAAGGGCTTGTGATAGGGGGATTGCTACTGGCGGCGCCGGCCTGGGCGTTCCTTGTGGAGGAGCATCTCGATTTCGGATCGGTGACGTACACCAATAGTGGCTACGGAAAGTGGGGTGCGAGCGAGCCGGATCCGTTGCCGGACACCGACATCGACGGCGTCGATTCCGACGGCGATGGCAACGCAAACTGGTGCCCGCGCGCTGACATCGCCTTTCCGCAGGACGCCGTCTCAAACGGCATCTTCACCGTTCCGGCCGGATTCATGCTGGATCATCGCTATGCCCCGACGCTGATCCCCTACAACTATCCGCTGCAAATCGATATCAGCTCGCGCGGCAACCATTCCTTTTTCTTCTGGTTCGATCAACATGGGTCGATCGCCGGCGGCACCAACGACGCGGTGGGGACCGGCTGCATCATCAGGTACCGGTTGACCGAGAGCAATGGCACCTACATCGTCGACTTCACGGGGTCCGAACAGCCCTCTACGCCATGGGGAAATTTTAATGCTCCCTTCCTCCAGTACACAAACGTTATGCCGGGTTCGAACGGCTTCATCGACGTCACGATCGCAATCGACCCGAGTCCCGATGGCCGGCTCCAGGCCAATCGCGCGACAGGCACGCTGAGCGTCGAGGGTGTCTCGAGCAACGTGGCCATGACCGCCGCAGGGTACTGGAATAATAACGATACGGCGGATCATTTCCTGTCGATCCATGACAGCGACGGCACGGCCGAGATCAAGTCCATCGATGTGATCATGGTCGAGCCGGGTGATGCGAACATGGACGGCGTGGTCGACCTCGCCGATACCGCGATCGTGTGCTCGAACCTGCTACAGGGAGCGGGGTTCTCCTGGATCCATGGCGATTTTGATGGGGATGGCGTGGTGACAAGGGGAGACAAGAGGCTTGTGCCGAAAGGGCCGCCGAAGGGGCTGCTGCTGCAGGTCAGGTAGGCGATCGGGCGATTTCGAATGTAGCTGCGCGTGCCAACGCGTGAAGAGGAAACGCACGCGGGCTTCGCGGAGCGAATCAGGAGGAAGTCTCTTCTGTCTGTACCCGGGCGTCTTGTTCCTGCCTGAGGCGACCCTGTTCGGCGACGGCAACGGCGTGGGCGTTTTCGCCCGGCGCATCCCGGCGGCGGGTGTCGAACTCTTCGAGGGTGGTGCCCGGTCCGTAAAGGATGACGCGGTCGCCGGGTTCGATGCGGGTTGCGCCGTTCGGCGCACCCACGTAGGTGCTGTCGGCATGACGCAGGCCGATCATGATGACCCCTTCGTCGTTCAGCGAAAGCTCTTCCAGGCTACGACCGCACATCCATGTGTGGGGTTTCACCGCGAACTCCAGGATGCGATGATCGTCTCCGAGATGAAGCAAGGTTGCGTAATCGCGCACATCAATGTCGGTCCAGCGCTCCAGCGCGCGGCTGATCCAATGCGACATCCAGCGGTCGATCAGCTTGCTGGAGGCAATGAACCACAGGCTGATCAGTCCGCCGGCGAGCAGGAACAGGGAAAAGAATGGTGATATACCGCCGGCGCCAAGACCCAGAAAGGTGACGACCAGAGACGCGATCACGGTTACGATCCCGGCGTTGCCGCAGAGCATCAGCCACATCATGATTTGGCGCCGAACCGGATGCCCCACAATGCTTTCTGATTCGCTGGTCGTGAACCCCACGCCGCTGTACGCCGATCGCGCCTGGAACCGCGCCGATTCGCGCGAGAGACCCGTGTGCACCAGCGCGACCGTGGCGATACGCGTCACGATCCCTGAGAGCATCACGATGATGAGGAGTGTGAGGATGGCTAACATTTCGATTCCGCCTCGGGCACACAGGAACGTCGCACAGTTAGCGCAGGAAGCGGAGCTTTGAATGGGACCCTGGGCGGGGAGCGCCGGAAAGGGAAACCGGATTGCGGAACGAGACGAACAGGGATAGGGTAATGACATCGGGGAAACGAAGGGGTGCCGGCGCGCGGCGCCGGGGACCATGCGGGGACGGCGAACAGGCTGTTCAGGGAACCGAAAATAGGAATGTGCCGCGTAGAAGCAGGAATGCCTCATCATGCAACGGCTACAACTTAAATCAAAAATACACCGCGCGATCATCACGCAGGCGGATGTGAACTACGAGGGCAGCATCGAGATCCCGACGGACTTGATGCGGGCCGCGGACCTGTGGGCGCGCGAGAAGGTCCTGGTCGCATCCGTCACGACCGGCGCGCGACTGGAGACGTATGTGCAGGCCGGCGCCGAGGGGACCGGCAACATCGTCATGAACGGGGGCGCCGCACACCTGATCGGACAAGGCGAGCGTATTACGATCATGGCCTTCTCCTGGTCCGATCAGCCGGTGCCCGCGCGAATCGTGCTCTGCGACGACAGTAACGCCATCGTGCGCGAAGAACTTGCGGAGACGGGGCAGGACCCCGAAACCAGTCACGGATAAGGGCGCGGTAAAATTCCGCGAATTTCACGGGCCGGCGAAGCCGAGCCGCCACGAAAGATGGAGCCATGGAAACCCCCAAGACCCAGCCACGATTCCGCAAAGACGGGAAAGTCAACTGGTACCGCTGTCGGATCGACAAGGACCTGCTTGCCGAGTTGAAGCGGACAAGTGACTGGCACGGGTACAGCCAGGCGCTGGGGCATCTCGGCATGTGGTTCGCGACCGGCTGCCTGTCCTATCTGGCCTTCCGGAACGTCACGGCCGCGACGGCGTACTGGTCGGTGCCCTTGCTGCTGGCCGCGCTGTTCGCGCACGGAACGGTCGGCGCCTTCATGGGCGGATCGCCCTGCCACGAGTTGAGCCACAAGACACCGTTCAAGAACAAGAAGGCAAACGAGTTTTTCTTCAAGGTGTTCGCGTTCTTCGGCTGGTTCGACCGTGTCGGATATCGACCCAGCCATATCCGGCATCACCAGCTCACGGTCTATCACGACTACGACGGCGAAGTCGTGCTTCCCCTGCACATGTCGTTCAAGGGCTGGAAGTTTTGGTTGGGCATGCTGGCCTGGAACCCGATGACGACCTGGTATACGTTCAAGACGTTCTACCGGAGGGCCACGGGCCGCGTCGAGGGCGAGTGGGTGGAGTTCCTGTTTCCCGAGAACAACGAATTGGCGCGCCGCAAATTCCGCAACTGGCACGCGTTCGTCCTTGTCGGTCACGCGGCCCTGGCAGCGGTCTTCATCGCCACCGGACACTGGTTCCTGGTGATGCTCTTCAGCATCGGTAGCCACTGTTGTCATTGGCTCACCTTCCTGACCGGGGTGCCGCAGCATATCGGACTCAAGCCGGATGTTCCCGATCACCGGCTCTGCTGTCGTACGTTCACCTGCGGCTGGCTGCCCGGATTTCTGTACTGGAACATGCAGTACCATGCGGATCACCACATGTTTCCCGCCGTTCCGTTTTTCAACCTTCCGAAGTTGCACGCGGCGATCAGGCACGACATGCCACCGGTGCCGCACGGGTTGCGCGCGACCTGGAAAGAGATCCGTGCCATTGTGAAGCGCCAGCAGGAGGACCCGGGCTATTACTACGTGCCGCCGCTGCCGGGCGAATCGGAAGGCACCCACGCCGGTGACGAAGTACTCGAACGTGAAGCGGCATTGACGGGCGCTTGAGCCATGCGACAGAAGATATCGTGGACAGGACGGGAAGCGGATGGGGTCAAGCGCGAGGTGCGCGTGGAGATCACGGCCGGCAGCATGAAGTGGCAGTTCAAGCGTAAGGACCAGCCGGCCTGGGACTACGACTCGCCACCGTGCCGGGACGACTGGGACGAACTGGAGGAGATCCTCATCCGTCGCGCGGGCCACGGTCGGTCCTTGAGCCTGAAGGAAGCCGTGCGGAAGCACCGGCAGCGGGCCCGTGTCTGAGCCGCTTGAATTCCACGCGTCCTGCATCCCCGGCGCCGAACGGGTGCTGCGTGACGAACTGAGCGAGTTGGGCTTTCGCAGTGCGCGTCTCAACCGTGGCGGCATTCCCTTCCGTGGACCGCGCGAGGAGGGCTGGCGCGCCTGCCTGACCAGTCGCATCGCCCAGCGCATTCAGCTCGTCGTGAGTCGCTTCCCGGCCCCGACCGAAGACGCGCTCTACGGCGGCGTGAACGCGATTCCCTGGGAGCAGTACCTCGGGCCGTCGCAGACCCTCGCCGTGCGCGCGGTCAGCCAGGGCAGCGCGCTGCGGCATACGGGCTTTGTGGCGCTCAAGGCCAAGGACGCCATCGTCGATCGCGTGCGAGACAGGGCCGGGCGACGGCCCTCGGTATCGAAAGACGACCCGGACCTGAAGGTGTTTGTCTACCTCGCCGGGGACAAGGCGACCCTCTATCTCGATCTCGCGGGCGAGCCCCTGCACCGTCGCGGCTATCGCCTGGCGACCGGCGAAGCGCCGCTGCGCGAGACGCTCGCCGCCGCGATCCTGCGCCTATCGGGATGGGACCGCAAGACGCCGCTGATCGACCCGATGTGCGGCTCGGGAACCATCGCGATCGAGGCGGCGCAATGGGCGGCCGGCCTGGCGCCGGGTCTGTCGCGCGAGCGTTTCGGCTTCGAGCGTTGGGCGGACTTCGGCGATGGGGACGCGGAGCGCCTGCGCGCCTTGCGCGGGGAACTGCGCGGTGCGGCCGGCCAGGCGGGGCGCATCAGCGGCGCGGACATCGCCGCCGATGCGATCGAAGCCGCGCGCAGCAACGCGCGTAGTGCGGGCGTACGCCTTTCGCTCAAAGAGCGCTCCGTTCTGGAGTTGCAGAGCGATGGCAGCCGCAACTGGCTGGTGAGTAATCCCCCTTACGGCCAACGCCTCGATGCCAGCCCCGACTTCCTGCACGCCTTCACCGCCAAGGTTCAGAGCCTGCACGGCTGGCAGGTCTGCCTCCTGGCCGGAACACCCGAGTACGAGCGGCGCATTTCTATTCACCCCGCTGCGCGGTACTCGCTCAAGAATGGCGACATCGATTGCGACTTGCTGATCTATGATGTGCCCTGATCTGCCCGCGTACCCGGCCGCGAGCCGCGCGATCAGCTCGCATCGCCGCCTTCGCTTTTCCTTCCGCTCGATCTCGCAAACCAATGACTCCCCAGGCGTCCGGAAGAAGGGGCAGTGTCGAATGGCGCTAAGATAAGCACGGGTTCGGACAACTAAATGGGACGCGCGCCACGTGTGTGAGTGCGTGGGTTTGGGAACCGGAGAATGCTTTGATACAAGGTCCTTTTCCGGTCTTTCCCACATGCCGAATGGCACGGCCGAGGGATTCATTCTGTCCCAAACGCCCTTAACTCAGTGCCATTCGGGTCATTGTCCAAAATCGTAAAGTACGGATGCGGGCCTTCGCGTTTCTTCGCGAGACGTTGAAAGATTTGGACACGGACCCCTTGTCTTGCGCACAAGACGGATCCAAACCGTGCGATGACCTAAGGAACTCAAAGAAGAGGCGAGATCTATGCGCTCTTTCGTGGTCAATCCTTCTACCGCTCACCCACAATAACTCCGCCCCTATTCACCGGATCCAAACTGTTCGGGAACTGAAGCCTCACCCCCCATATCGGAATTCCGCGCGGCTCACGCCGCTGACGCCTGCCGCCGGCGTGTGCCGCTGCGCCCGTAGCAGCCACTTGCAGACCCAGTGATTCGGCGTTCCGTAGGGCGAGTCGGGCCCCTCGGGCGGCACGTGGCCGCCCTGGCTGACCCGGATCAGGACCTGGTGCCGGCCCTTCGCAAGCCGAATCTTATCGGTCATCAATCGCCCCTCGCCGAAGGCGTGTTCCGCTCGTCCCGCGATCTGCCTACCGTCGATCCACACGAACCCGGCGTCGTCCAGTGTCAGCAGCGATAGGTACTGTCCCGCCTGCTCGACCGCGACCTCGGTGTACAGGAAGATCTCCTTGTTGATCGAATTCCCGTAGGCTTTTTCAAAATCGAAGCGGCGGTAGCGATCAAATCCGCGCGCCGGATACGGCGACCAACCCTCTGCCAGATCGCCGGCCGTAAGGCGGGTTCTCGCCATCAGCGTCTTGCAGCGTTCGTCGCTCATGGCCAGCGGACCGGTTGTCAGCCAATCGAACGGCACGCTGATCAAGGTCTGGCCGACCGCCTCTATCTTGTTCCCGGCTTTGAAGACTATCTTCAGCGCCGCCTCGATGCCGTGCACGGACTCGGGAACACGGATTCGGATCGGTGCATGACCCAGCGCAGCGTTCTCCTCGAAGGCGAGCGGAATCTCGTCAGGCCCCAGCAGCTCGAACGGCTGATCGATGCTGCCGCGCAGTCGTCCGTTGCGCAGGTCCGGCCGGTTACGGCGCACCCAGGCGACCGCCGATTGCGTCGAGCCGGGAAGCTGGGTCTGCATCTCGGTCGTGATGCTGATACTGCTCGGAACGGAGGCATCGAACAGTGCGTTGGGCGGGGGAAGGTTGGTCGGGTCGAAGATCTCGCCGGCCGGCAGAACGGCGTACTTATCCAGCGAGGCACCGTCCTCGATGGCGGTGACAGTCAGCAGGTGGCGTCCGGCCTTGAGCCGTTGTCGGGCATGCGCTTGTTTCCAGTGCCAGATCCGGTAGCGGTCCCTCGCGTCGTGTGCATGCTGGTTGGCGAAGCCGATCCGCTCGCCGTCGAGCTGGAGTCCCGTCGAATTGCCGCACTTGTTCTCGAACCAGCCTCGTACCCAGACCTGGTACTCGCCCGTCGTCTCGATCGCGAACGGCAACGACCCGGCCCCGATGTCGACCGAACTCGAATCGCCGAGCCTCCATGCCGACCTCCCGCCGGCGCCTTCGCCCAGGTAGAGGCACCGTTCACCGTCGTGTGTCTCGACCTGGTAATTCGGCCGCAGCGAATAGGCCGTTTCGGCCTCGATCGTCATGCGGTCGATCGCTTTCGGCGGGAGGGGTGCCGGGGCCGGGGCGTCGATGATCCAGTCACTCGTCGCGTAGCCCCGCATCACTCCGTCGATGGCGGACAACGCGTTCACGACAAAGACACTCAGCGCGCTGATGTCTCCGTTCAAAGGCTCGATCAGCGCATCCCTGTGCGGTTGCAGGAGCTCCGCGTACTTGTGGATCGCCTGCATGGCCGCGAGTTCCCCTGGGTCCGCATCCGGAAGGATCGACAGGATCCATTCGACGAGTTTGGGATCTTTGCGTTCTGCCCGTCGATCTATCACGCGACTTAGAAGGAGCAGTTGATCGCGCCGAAACGCCTGATCCTCGATCGCCGTCACGGCAGCGACCAGCAGTGGATCGGTGACCGTTCCACCTGCAAGAAGATCGCTCAATGCACGTCCTTTCACGGACGGATCCTCATCCTCCGCCAGCCGTACCAGGTCGTCGCGGAACGCGGCTCCCAGCTCCGGCATGCGGCTCAGCGCCTCGATCGCGGCGTATCGCACCTGCGCAACCGGGTCGGCCAGCAATCGCCTCAGCATCCACCGCGCCCGCGGAATCGATTTCATGTATACCGACCGGCATGCCACCACCCGCTGCTCCACATTGCCCGTCATCACCGCCCACTCCGGCGTCTGCCTGATCTTGTAGACACCCGCCACGACGGCGAGCATCACGACCCCCGTCAATATTGAACCTCTGTATTTTCCGCGCATCGCAGCCCGCATTGTAGTGTCGGCCCCGCTCCGGTTACCACCATTGTCTCTCTCTCAATGCGTAATGAATCACCAGGTTCCCAAACGTAGCTGCGCCTGCTAAGGCGTGGAGCCCTGTCATGCCCATGTCAGACCGGTCTCGAGCGAAGCCCCGTGTCCCTCTCCCCGCCTCTCAACGGCAACCGAGTGCGGAAATTTGAGTCTGAGCGGCAAGAGATAAGATCATGTCCAGAGCGGGTCCGCTCACGCGCGGGATCAAATTACGCAATGCTTCCCGGCCTGTCCTCCTCTTGCGCAGCGAGGGCGTAGTAGGAACCCGATCCGTCCCCATCCAGTAGATCGTGCCAAACGCGGCCAACGGCTTCGTATTTTAAGGGCTGCCCCGTCAGGCGGACGGGCTGCGCAAGAACCGGCGACCTGCACATGGTAATCGACACGCAGGCGGATATGCCGCATCGTGCGCCGCCGCATGAAAAGGAATACCCATGTCATTTGAGGAATTTGGACTCTCGCCCGAGATCCTGGAGGCGATCGGCGCGATGGGCTTCGAGACGCCGACGCCCGTGCAGGCCGAGGTCATCCCGCGGCTGCTCAAGAACCGCGGCGACATGGTTGCGTTGGCGCAGACGGGTACCGGCAAGACGGCCGCGTTCGGCTTGCCCATTCTCAACATGCTCAACCACGAGCTGCGGGCGCCCCAGGCCCTGGTGCTCTGTCCGACGCGCGAGCTCTGCGTCCAGATCACCCGCGACCTGGAGGCTTTCGCGGCCCGCACGCAGGGTGTACGCGTTGTGGCGGTCTATGGCGGCGCGTCCATTCAGGACCAGCTGCGGGCGCTGAACCGTGGCGTGCAGATTGTCGTCGCCACGCCCGGTCGCATGCACGACATCCTGCGCCGGGGCAAGGCGGACCTGGGCGGCGTCGAGCGCGTGATCCTCGACGAGGCCGACGAGATGCTCAATATGGGGTTCCAGGAAGACCTCGAGGCCATTCTCGCCCAGACCCCCGGCACGGCACACACCCTGCTCTTCTCCGCCACCATGCCGCATCACGTCGCCACCATCGCCCGTAAGCACATGCACAACCCCGAGGAGATCACGGTTGGTCACCGCAACGCCGGCGCCGAGACGGTGAGCCACGAGTGCTACGTTGTTCGTGAGCGCGATCGCTATGCTGCGCTGAAGCGGCTCGCCGACTACTACCCGGACATGTACGGCATTGTTTTCTGCCGCACGCGGCTGGAAACCCAGGCGGTCGCTGACTGGCTGATTCGTGACGGCTATAATGTCGACTCGCTGCACGGAGACCTTTCCCAGTCCCAACGCGACATGGTGATGAAGAAGTTCCGCGCGCGGTCCCTGCAGCTTCTCGTCGCGACCGACGTGGCCGCGCGCGGGCTGGATGTCAACGACCTGACGCACGTCATCAACTACAACCTGCCCGACGAACTGGGCGGTTACACCCACCGCAGCGGCCGAACCGGCCGCGCCGGCAAGAAGGGCGTCTCGATCATCATCGTCAACATGCGGGAGAAGGGCCGCGCCCACCAGATCGAGCGGCTGACCAAGACTAAATTTACCTACCCCGAGGTCCCGACCGGCCGCGCCATCTGCGAGGCGCAGCTGCTCAGTCACATCACGCGTATGAAATCGGTTGAACTCGATCACAAGCAGATCGATCCCTTCCTGCCCGAGATCTACGAGGCGCTCGAGGGCATGGACTGGAAAGAGCTGATCAAGCGCTTTGTCTCGCTCGAGTTCGAGATTCTCCTCAAGTACTACCGCGGCACCGAGGATCTACGTCCGGGCGGGGACGATGGGCGCCCGCCTGTGCGGGACGGCCATTCGCGCCGCGAGCGCTCATCGGGCCCGGGCCGCCGTGACGCGCCCGCGGGTGCCCGGCTGGCTGTCAACATCGGCAGCGCGGACGGACTGAACCCCCGTAAACTCACTGGCTGGATCAGCCGCGCGGGCGGACACAACGTGCGCGTCGGCCGCATCGAGATTATGGAGCATCGCGCCCTCTTCGAGGTCCCGGTCAAGGATGCCCGCGCGCTGGCGCGGGCCCTGGACAAGAACCCCTTCGACGGCCGCGCCGTGCGCGTCGAAGACGCCGGTGCCGACCGCGGACAAAAGCCGTCGGGCCGCCCGCCGCGCGGCAAGCCCGCGTTCAAGCGAAAATCTGCCGCCAGGGGCAAGTCCAAAGGCAAGCCCGCCGCCAAGGGTAAGTCCCAGCGTGCCGGGCCCGCGGGGGAGTAGGACAGTCGCGCATCCGATGTCCCGAACCCCCGCATGAATTCGTTACCTTTTTTGGCCCAGATGCCTTAATCGATATCGCGACCTGAAGCAGCCATGCCGTCTCCACCCGAAGAGCTACGCGTCGAAGGCCTTCAGCCGACCGTTTTCTTGCGCTCCGCCGGGAACGACCGGCTTGAGCAGCAGGCAGCACTACAGCTGACCGCGCCCGCAGCCGTCAACGGACTGATCGTCCGGGCCTCGGCGGAAGGCAACACCGTCACAACCGTTCTCGAGCCCGTCCCGGAGGGAACGTCGACACAACCGATCTATCTTCCGGAGCTGAGCCGCGACGGCACAATCGAGCTGGAACTGCGCGCGGGTGATCAATGCCTGCTGACGCACGCGACGCCCTGGAAAAAACCCAGGCACTGGACCGTGCATGTCGTGCAATCGTCGCACCACGACGCGGGTTACACCGACCTGAAGTCTTCAGCCCTCGAGTTGCACAATGGCTATCTCTCCGATGTGCTGGACATCGCGGAAGAAACACGCGATTTCCCGGAGGCTGCGCAGTTCCGCATCACGATCGAACAGACCTGGTCGATCCACCACTTCCTGCAGACAGCGTCCCCGGCCCGGCGGGACAAAATGATCGAGTGGATGCAATCGGGGCATGTCGAGCTCACGGCGCTCTTCGGGAACATGGTCACGAACATGTGCGGCCACGAGTCCTTGAGCCGGTCCCTGTATCATGCTGCCGCGATAAAACGGCAGCATGGGATCCCGATCCTGTCGGCGCAGCACAATGATATCCCCGGCTTCGCCTGGGGCCTGGCCGGCGTGCTGGCGGATTCGGGGGTCCAGTTGCTCGTCGCAGGAATCCCTTATTTCTGGAGCTGGACCGATCCGCCGTATCATTCCATCTGGGACCGGGAGGCGGTCATGCCCGGGGACGCGCCCGGCGCGTTCTGGTTTGAGTCGCCCGGCGGGAAGCGAGTGCTTTTCTGGTGCAACAAGATCGGAACCAGCGGTGACCGGCACGGATCCTTCAAGCCCCTGGCCGAGAGCCTGCAGCGCTGGACGGACGACGGCTATCCCTTCGACTCGGTGCTCTGGCCCGTGTGCGGTGGATACGGCGATAATTCGCACTACATCGGCGGTTTCGCGGCGGGCGTCAAAGACTGGAATGCGTCGTGGGCCTATCCACGCTTGATCTCCAGTACGAACACTCGATTCTATGCCGACTTCAGCCGCGAAGATCTCGGGCAGCTGCCCGCCTTCGGCGGCGAACTGCCCGAGCCGGACTGGCCGCTGGGTGCGATGTCGACCTCCCGCGCCACGGCTGCTGGGCGGAATTGCCATGCCACCCTGCCTGCGGCCGAACGTGTCGCTACGCTTGCCGCGCAGGTCACCGGACAGGAGTACCCTGCAAGGCAGATTGCCCGGGCCTATGAGGACGTGCTCTGGTTCGACGAGCACACCTGGGGCCCTCAAATGCCCTGTGGCCCTGCGGTCGAAGCCGCGAAACTGGAGAAGGCGGTGCACGGGCACCGCGCCGAGGCCCTGACGCATGATGTGATGAGCAAGGCCATGGCCCGCCTCGCCGACAGCATCGGGAAGGACGAGGAAGGGATCTACTTGGTCGTGTTCAACGCCCTGCACTTCACCCGCACAAGCGTGGTCGTCACGCCTTTGCGGGGGCTCGACCCATGCGGAAGCACGTTTCACATGCTGACCGACCCCGAATCCGGGGATCCGCTCTGGTTCATCTCGCGCCTCGGGAATCGCGAGCCTCTTGAACCTTCGGAAGAATTGAAGACGAGCCATTTCACCTTGCTGGATGTTGCGACGGGTGCGGCCGTGCCCTTCCAGGTCGACACAATCGAAGCCGCAGACGAGACACTACCTTATGCCGCCGAGCGTCTCGGGGTCGGGTCGGGGGAGAAGCGGCTTGGGGGAGGAAACGATGTCGGCCCGTTCCGGCAGGATCTGCGCTTTATTGCGACTGACATTCCCGCCTGCGGATACCGGGCCTACCGCTTCGCATCGAAAGATGAAGACCACACGACGGAATCCTCCCTGCAGGCGTCAGCGAACGTGATTGAGAACGCATTCTACCGTATCGAGATGGACACAGCTACGGGGAGCGTGACCAGCCTTATAGACAAGGAAAGCGATCGGGAGCTGGTCGATCCTTCCGCCCGGCATGGATTTGGCGACTTCGTCGTGCGTGACCCGCAGATGACGACATTTGATCGTCTCGACGACCTGCGCGTGGGCGTTGAACACCAGGGTGACGTCAGCGTACGGCTTGTCTGTCGCGGGCGCATTCATGGGCATCCCGGCGTGACCCGCGCCTTTACGCTGCATCACGATCAGAAGCGTATCGAGGTGGCCGTCCGTGTCGTGAAAGACGCGACGCCGTTGCTCGACGGACAT